>NZ_JACASN010000084.1:0-1975 GCF_013390985.1 Acinetobacter sp. Swhac1
GTCAATGTCACTGCATTCGTCGTTAAGTTAATGAGTTCATTCGGTGAGCCAGTACCGCCTGTTGGGTGGGTTAACGCAAGGACTTGATCTAGTGTCACTTCTCCTGTGCCTGCATTTACGCTGATACGGAATGCTTCCGCACCACCTGCGTCTGCCACACCACCACTACCAACACGTCCTACGACACTGCCTGATTCCAGGAACAGATAGACACCTTGACCAGTGGCAACATCAACTACACCACTCGGTACACCAGCACCTGATATGCCCAAGCTATAAACAGTAGTTCCCGCACCATCTGCACCATAATTGATATTAAATGCAGTGGAGAAGTTTTGGGTGTGGTCAGTTGCCAAGGTTGTTTCATCAACCTCCACATTAATGACAGCACCTGTGGTCACAATCGTTGGCGCATCATCTCGGAAACCCACTTTATCACCCAAGCTAATACTTGCAGAAGCAGTATCACCATCTCTGTCGGTCACAGTAGCCGTCAATGTCACTGCATTCGTCGTTAAGTTAATGAGTTCATTCGGTGAGCCAGTACCGCCTGTTGGGTGGGTTAACGCAAGGACTTGATCTAGTGTCACTTCTCCTGTGCCTGCATTTACGCTGATACGGAATGCTTCCGCACCCAATGGATCCGCAAAGCCTCCTGCGCCCACTAAGCCGACCACTTCACCTGTTACCAAGGCGTACAGATAAACTGCCTGACCTGTAGCAACGTCAATCACACCACTCACTGCACCAACACTTGATATGCCGAGGCTATAAACTAGCGCGTTGCTTAATGCTTGTCCATCTGCACCGTAGGTGTTGACGGTGAAGGCACTAGCAAAGTTTTCGCTGTCATTCGTGGTCAACACTGTTTCGTCAACTTCTAATACTGTGAGTACCGCGTTGGTGGTGACGCTTGGGCCGTCATCCAAGAAGCTTAAGGTGCCTTCAATATCAAGATCCGCACTGGCCGTGTCGCCATCTTTATCCGTCGCAGTCGCTGTCAACGTGATCGCGCTGCTGATCAATGCCGAGGCATCGTTGTGATCCGCAGTGTCCGCATGCACGATGGCGCGGCTTTGGTTCAAGGTCACGTCGGCATTGGTCGCATCCACACTAACGCGGAACGCTTCTGCACCCGCTGGGTCAGCAACACCTGCTGCGCCAACCAGTCCAATGATGTCGCCATTCACGTCTTGGAACAGGTAGATGTTTTCACCAGTTACGGTGTCAACCAGACCACTGTCGCTGCCGACGGTGGTGCTTAAGCTGTAGACCAAGCTATTGGTCACTGCGGCAGTGTCTGCACCAAACGCATGCGTGAACGCATCGCTGTAACTGGCTGTCGCATCAACGCCGTAAGCGGTTTCATCCACGGTCAATGTCGCAGCGGTGCTGCCAACGCTGACGCTTGGGCCGTCATCTTCAACAATAACATTCAGCGTCGACGCTGCTGTCGCACCATGGTTGTCGGTAACGCTGGTCGGAATGGTGAAGTCAAGGATGTCTTCTACGCTGTTATCCGCATGATCCACCGCACTATCTAAGGTGACGGTGTAGTCGCCTGTTGCGCTGTCTAAGACCACCGTGATGATGGTGAGTGCACCTGCTGTACCGGTGACAGTGTTGGTCGCGGTGTCCAATGTCCACACCACGGCTACGCCATTGGAGGTCAATACGTCGCTTGGAACACCTGTAAACGCATAGGTTAACACCGCGTCGCTGTCCACATCCGCACCAACTAGACTGCCATTAAAGGTTCGACTGTTGGTGAGGTCATCACCATTGCTATCGGCAAGTCCGCCGACTAAGCCTTCTTCAGAGACCCGCGCACTACCTGAGGTCAGCTCTGGTGCAGTATTTGTTATCGTAATGGTTTCAATTGCTTGACTAGTACCGCCATGACCATCGCTGATGGTGTATGGGAAGCTAACTTGACCCACAAATCCTGTATTTGGAGTAAAGGTGATGGTGCCAT
>NZ_JACASN010000085.1:0-1949 GCF_013390985.1 Acinetobacter sp. Swhac1
GCAGTTCTTTATTTTCACGTTCGAGTTGTTTAATACGTTCTTGATCTGAAAGTTGCTGTACTTTAATTGGGTTTTGTTTATCTAAATATTTTTGATACCAAACACGTAGAGTTTCAGGAGTACAACCTATCTTGGGAGCAATAGCGGTGATCGCAGCCCAATTCGATGGATAATCTTTCTCGGATTCAATCAATAATTGAACAGCTCTTTCTCTGATTTCAGGGGTATATTTTACTTTTTTCATCGGGACATTCTCTCAGAAAGCTTGGTCTCCGACAAACCCGGTACGGTTCAATTCTCACTTGCCGCAAAATACTTCTTACATGTCTTTGACTAGGCAGCTCAGACACCAATTCATCACAACTGAATCATTCGCTTATTTTTTCTAAACTTATGATCCCAAAAGTCTTTCTACCTGAACTATTGAAATAAGAAGCTTTCCCATACTTTAACTCTTTATCAAACTCAATTTCGCAATAGCCCTTGTGGGAGTTTAACTCATGTGCTTTTTCTAACTCAGGTTCATTTTTATAACTATAACTTAGTAACCATCCGCCTGTTGGCCCATATCTACGAGAAAGAGTTGCTGTATAACTCATACTTTGGCTTTTTGGTGTCCTCAAATGAATTAAAATACATTTCCATGTTTGTTCAATTCCAATTACCCCATTCCAATCATATTTAGTAGAACCATCATCATTTAAAGTTTGGCCCATTATTTTCCATTCTCCACTAATATCAGGAATTTCAAAAAATGGAACTTTCCATATCCATTTATTAAACAACCAATGAAGTGCTAAATACACTAAACCAGTCGTAATAGTCGCTTTTGTAAAAGCGTCTAGACCAGTCAAATTACTTGCCATAGCTAAAATTTGAGCAACTCCACCAGCTACAACTATCGCAGCAAACCCAAGCCATCTTCCAATTGATGCTCTATCATGCCCAAATACCGCATAATCATGCATAAAGTTCTCCAAATATTAAAAGTTTAATCAATTAGATAACTTTCATTAAAATCAGTATGCACCTCAAATTTATCTGTTCCAAAATATATGCGACCTACTTCTTGCGGACTATTATCTAAACGATCAATCGTAGAATTAAGCTGCTCACATTGTTCAGCATTAATATAGAACCTATGCTTATCAAGCCAATTCCTAGAATCATGAAAATTTTCAATGGTTGATGCAATAAATGTTTTGACATATCGCTCAAGTAAAGAACGACTTACTAAACGACGAATTTCAGGAATAATATCAATAGTTTTATCATCTGATGCAACTATTGCAAGAGCACATCTACCTTCAGAGTATACATAACGAACTCCTGAATTATATCTTGCCCCCCTAGAGGGTGTACATTTGTCATTAACTTCACCATCCAAAATAACCCCAAACGCATGGCAAACACCATAAGGATCAAGCAAAATTGTGCCATCAATACTACTAATAGTTTCAAGCAATGTTTCTGTTAAACGAGTTGCCACAATTGAAGTACCCTGTTTACTTAGCCTTTTCGCTTCAATAGCTGCATCTTCTGTGACAACAATCATGCTACCATATTCTTGTTTTATCTGGACTTGTAATAGATTCCACAAATGCAAACTATCCTCAACTGAAGATAGAGGAAATAAGCGAATATAATTCGCTATAAAAGATTGTTGATCAAAATACTCTTGCGGAAGTTTAGGCACTCCATATTTACTGCGAAGAAGCACTTGTTCGCCACAACATAACTCCCAATAGTAATGGTCAAGAAAATTAATAGTAAAAGCATCTTGTTCACTTGGATCATGAGTTGTTTTCAAATCTCCTAATCCATTGTTAGCGGCAGTGTAAAAATGACCCCCTAATGGCATTTAAAAACTGACCCCCTTGGTTAATATAGCGGTCATTTTGGACTGCTCAACATGTTAACTTTGGAGCAAGCAGTGACAATCCAAATAC
>NZ_JACASN010000086.1:0-1804 GCF_013390985.1 Acinetobacter sp. Swhac1
TTCTCAGGATTCTCAGGATTCTCAGGATTCTCAGGATTCTCAGGATTCTCAGGATTCTCAGGATTCTCAGGATTCTCAGGATTCTCAGGATTCTCAGGATTCTCAGGATTCTCAGGATTCTCAGGATAGAAATGTTTTGAGTAAACTTCTACTTTAGCACCAGCATCTACAAATATTTTAATAAATGCAGATATATCAATCTCATCCGTATCAATCGTTATCTTATTCCCATCTCGCTCTAAATAATAATCAGAATTAAATTGATCTATTTCTAATGGAGATAAATGATTAACGTGGTGTTCTTGAAGAGCCTCTAAGACTTCTTTAGAAAATCTATGATTTTCTGGAGGTTCACCAGATAAGTAATATTCCTCATATTCAGAAGCTTTTTTCAACTTTGTAACAAACTTTTCTATATTTTCAGCATCTTTAGCTTGAACAAATGAGCCTATTAATACCAAATTCATAGAATGTTCTGATCCATAACTGTTCCAAATTTTCACGTCTTACCCTTATTTATATTTCTTTAATAACTGAAGTGCTTCTAAAACACTTTTTCCACCAATTTCCTGACCAATATTTGAATATGAACTACTTTTAAGAAAGCCTAGAGCATCTATATGAGCATAAGCATTAAGCCCAGTTTCCATCAAAAGTGGATTGCATATAAAATTTGATTCAAGCCCAATATCACTTATAGTTAAACGAGTTTCCCCACTATAACCTTCTATCCACTTCTTCATTTTTTCATAAGAATCTTTTGATAAACTTTTGACGTTTTGAGTAGCTTGCTGGGGTAAAAGTAGAACTTCGGATATATCAAACTTCTCTGCAATTTCTGTGACCTGATCAAGGTCCTGTATAGTTGAATCATTAATTACAACATTGAAACCCAAAGAACTAATTTCCCTTGTTCTTTCAATACGTTCTATTAATTTATCAAATTTTCGACCACGAAATTTCTCATAAGTAGTCCCAACACCATCAATACTTATTCTAATGAAATTTACATTTCCTTTAAGATTAGACAATAAATCATCAGTTAAACGATGTCCGTGAGTAGTGAATGTTACAGCTAAATCTGTCTCGTTAGCTGTAAATTCACATATCTCAGCAAATTTAGGATATAAAGTTGGTTCCCCGCCTCCAAAGCCCACTCCAAAAGTACCAAGCTGATCAATTTCCTTTAACCATTTTTTTAAGTAATCAAATGGAAGAGAGGCTTTTATTTTGGGCGCATAGCAAAATTTACAATGCAAATCACAAATATTAGTAAGTGCTACTGAAATTTGTCTAGGTGCTACAGTCCAGTCTGCTTCTGGCAATAGAAGCTCATTTATTAGGATATTATTCCCATTAGCCCTATCAAAAAAATGAACTCCATCTGGACCTATTCTTTTTTTCATTGTAAATTAATAAACTTAATACAGATAATGTATTTTAAACATAAAAATCGAATTGATTCATACATACTCTCATATCTTTATCTAAGATTAGTAAGCCAATCTTCTTTGTAAAATTTCAACTTTAGATACATAAGACTGTAGCTTATTAAAAGACTAGCAAGCTCTAACTGAGTCACATTTCAATTGTCACTTAAAGGCAAGTAGATGTTATTGAAGCAAGTGAATCATAAGCGTATTTATCGCATCATGAAGCAGATGTATTAAAAAAACCCTCTGTACACGACAAATTTCATAGGATCCTTGTCCTATCAGGCTTTTTCTTTCTTAAAATTGCTAGCACTTTCTTAAATTCTTCTTTTTTTCCAAAACCAATCAAACGTAGAATAGCCATTTGAACA
>NZ_JACASN010000087.1:0-1796 GCF_013390985.1 Acinetobacter sp. Swhac1
AGACTGAATGTTTGTCGCTGTAAAATGCCAACGGCTTACCATGCTGCTCAACATACAAGCGTGTTGAAATCATATAATCAAAGGCTGATTCTGATTCACAGAAGCGTAAATGCTGCAATTTTCCTGTGGCATCATCGATAAATACCAGCAGACAGCATTTAGGGGCTCGACCTTCAAACCAGTCATGGTGTGAGCCATCGATTTGGATCAGTTCACCATAACAGTCCCGGTTATAACGAGGCTGATACGGGCGTTTCAGACGCTTGGCGCGAGGAATCCATAAATCGGCTGCAATCATCCAGGAACGCAGTGTTTCCACTGAAATATCAAAGCCATGAACGGTGGTGAGCTTTTCATGCGCTAAAGTGGGTCCGAAACCATGCAGTTGATCAGAAACAATATTGAGGCACTTGAGTCTGAGCTCTTCAGGAAGCCTGGAATTGCTGATTTGACCACGACCGGCATGGGCTAATGCAGCTGGGCCTTGAGCTTTGTATTTTTGCAATAAACGTCTGATCTGACGCTCTGAAATATGAAGTAGCTGAGCAGCTTGGGACTGGGTTATGCGTTGATCACAGATTTCCTGCAAGACCGACAATCGTTTAAGTTCTTTATCCGACATAGACACCAACATATCAAACCGTCCGCTAAGAAAATTGCAAAAGTGCATATTCTAAAAGCGGACATTTTTACTTTGGAGAAACCGGACATTTCTACTTTGGGCTTACAAGTTCAATTCGTATAACAGCCATTATGTTAAATTGTAGTAAGAACTTTAATGCGATAGAGCAGAATGTATATGCAAAATAAGCTTGATAACATTATTCAAGAATTAAAAGAACTATCTGGGAATAGTCGTCTAAACATAGAACTACCTGATGATATTTTCATATCTGCTTATGAACGAAAAATAGGTTTTATTTTTCCAAAAGATTATAAAAAAGTTTTGAAAGAGATTAGCAATATCTTTTATGGAACAATTGAATTAGCGTCTCTTACAGATGAGAAAGAATGCTATCGAGGGCTATCTCAGATATTAAATGATGCTAGGGAGCAAGGTCTGCCAGAAGATTGGCTACCTATTTGTGAAGATAATGGTAGTTATTATTGCCTATCTCCTAATCATAAAATTAGATATTGGACAGCAGATGGATATAGCGATGAGCAGTGGGAAGATTTAGCAGATTGGATCAAGCAAGTTTGGATAGATGGAAATTAAGAATTTCTAAAATTAACATAATACACCTTATACGAAATGCGTTATAATTCTCTATAGAAATCAATGCTGTAGTTTCTAGTTGATAGCCCATCTTCCCCAAGGTGGGCTTTTTTTATGATTTTTCACGTTCCACGCTTATTATTTAATCAAAAGACCTCTTGCGAAAGTATAGTTTATCTAATTTTTGAATTGGCTAAAACCTCATAAAATATAGCTTTTGGCTGCTTAAAATTTGACTAACGCAAGAATTCTAAAGTTTCTCAACTTTGATTAGCTCAAATAAATACCATTTCTCTTTTTCTAGGTCTCTTTAAATCACGAATTATGTAACTATAGAGTACACCCTAAAGTTACAATCTGAAAGTTCATGAAATTATGTATCATTTAAATGATTTTTAATCATAAGTAACATGTAACTTTAGTGTTAAAGAATTATAATTTACGAAATTGTTCATTTTTATCCAATTGGGGCGTGAAAAAGTGAAAGGCCAAAAAGTAGGGTATGTCCGGGTAAGTTCTGTCGAGCAAAACACTGGACGTCAACTTGAAGGAATTGAGGTCGACCGGATTTTTGTTG
>NZ_JACASN010000088.1:0-1782 GCF_013390985.1 Acinetobacter sp. Swhac1
CTTGTTGATTCTGAATATATTGTTTGATTATTTCCAAAGGCGCACCACCACAAGACCCTGCAAAATATGATCTTGACCATAAAACAGGTTTTGTATAATTCCCTCTCAAGTCTAAAAACTCATTTCGCATTCTTCTACTTGTTACAGACTTTAAATTATTAACCAATTTGCTTAACTGTACCGTTGGTGGATACTGAATAAGCATGTGAACATGGTCGGATTCACCATTACATTCCTTTAATTCAGCATCAAAATCTTTACATATTTCAGTTGCACACTCATTGAAATATTTATGATGCAACTCACCTAGTATTTTTTTTCGATATTTCGTTATAAAAACTAAATGAACATGAAGATTAAAGGCTGAATGTCGGTTTTTATATATCTCACTCATTGAAAAAATATACCTAAAATGTTAGAATCAGCACCATATTAACAGATACACACTCATTAATGAAAATCAACAAAGCGTATAAATTTAGGCTTGAGCCTAATGTCGAGCAAGAGGTTATTTTAAATAATCTCGTTGGCTCTGCACGCTTTGTTTGGAATCAAATATTAGCAATTTCATTTGAAATGTTTGCTCAAAATAAACACATTAATGCGGTGAATCTAGTAAAAAAGATAACAGCACTGAAAAAGAATCCTCAGTTTAGCTTTTTAGATGGAAATTCAAATGCTGTGTCACTTCAACAAAAAGTTCGTGATCTTGCATCAGCATGGGGGAGGTTTTTCAACCCTAAAGAACATGCTCGACTAAAAGAAAAAAAGCGCAAACCTAAGAAACCTAAATTTTTTAAATTGGCTGATGGTACTGAGGTTCAGTTGCGCCCACTTATGCCTAGATTTAAGAAAAAATCAGACGGTTATGATTCCATTCGCCTTGTACAATTCGATAAATACTGTTGGGTTAAAGGAAATAAACTCAAACTCCCTAATGGCGTAGGTGTTATTAAATTCAGGAAGTCGCAAGAGATTCTAGGCACAATAAAAAATGTGACGATCAGTAAGGTGTCAGGACGTTGGTACGTTTCATTCTGTACTGAAACAGAACTTACTGAAATGCCGATCCACCCATCAAAATCAGCGATTGGTGTTGATCTTGGTGTTAAGAAATTAATCACTACCTCAAATGGTCAGGTCTTTGACCCGATCAATAGCTTTAAAACCAATCAGATTAAATTAGCTAGACTTCAACGGAAGCAGAGAAAGAAAGTTAAATTTAGTCAAAATTGGAAAAAACTGAATTTTAAAATCAATAAACTACATCATCACATTGCCAATATTCGTCATGACTACTTGCAAAAAATCACTACAACGCTCAGCAAAAACCACGCAATGATTGCTGTTGAGGATTTAAAAGTAGCAAATATGTCGAAGTCAGCAAGTGGCACAATCGAAAATCAAGGAAAGAATGTAAAAGCTAAGTCAGGCTTAAACAAATCAATCCTAGATCAAGGTTGGGGCATGCTCGTTAGTATGTTGGAATATAAGCAACAATGGCGAGGTGGATTACTTGTAAAAGTTGATCCGAAGTACACAAGTCAAACCTGCTGTGAATGTGGTCATGTAGCAAAAGAAAACCGACAAACTCAAGCTAAATTTGAGTGTGTCGGAGTGTGGGTTATGTTGCGAATGCGGATTTAAACGCATCTCGTAATATATTGTCGGCAGGACATGCCGTTTTGTCTGTGGAGGGTGGATGCGGTAAAGGTCGCCCTAAGAAGCAGAAAGCAAGCGAAATCCGTGAGGAAGTCGCCTAAGAGCTTTGCTTTTAGAATC
>NZ_JACASN010000089.1:0-1704 GCF_013390985.1 Acinetobacter sp. Swhac1
AGATTGATGTGTTCCCAGGGGATAGGAGAAGTCGCTTGATATCTAGTATGACGTCTGTCGCACCTGCTTGATCGCGGCCGCGATAGCTAGATCGCGTTGCTCCTCTTCTCCATCCGCGTTCCAAGCTGCGGAAAGGCACCCATAAGCGTACGCCTGGTCGAGCAGGCGACGCGGATCGACGTCCAGCGCACGAGAGAATGCGTCCGCCATCTGTGCAATGCGTCTAGGATCGAGACAAAGGTCGTCTCTGTCAGCCGGATCGTAGAACATATTGGCGGCGCCAAAGCCCACTTCACCGACCAGACCGACGGGATCTATCACCAGCCACCCGCGACTGGAGAACATGATGTTTTCATGATGCAGATCGCCATGTAGCCCACGCAGTTCCGAGGCATTGCTCATCATTTGATCGGCTATAATCGCCGCGTGGACGTAGTCAGTTTGACAACCTGCGTTTTGATCATCGCGCGCCCGCTGAAACAAAGCTGCAAAGCGATCCCGGATCGGGAGAAGGGCAGAAGGCAGGGGTTCCTCAGATGCGGCATACAGCTTCGCCATTAGTTCCGCTGCAATTTCGGTCGCCTGGTAGTCGCCGTGCTCGGCAACGATGTGAGAGAGCATTCGCTCCCCGGCATATTCGAGCAACATCAGATTGTTCTCACGACCGAGCAACCGGACTGCTCCCCTCCCATTGCGCCATACCAGATAGTCGGCCCCGCGCAGTTCATCAGCAATGTCTTCTATAGGTTTCAATCCCTTGACGATTGCAGGAGTCCCGTCTGGCAATGAAACTTTCCAAACGAGGCTGGAAAAGGTGTCCGCAATGAGAACAGGTTGCGAAACGTGCCAATGAGCAGGAAAAACAGGCGGCATGAACATCAACCCCAAGTCAGAGGGTCCAATCGCAGATAGAAGGCAAGGCGTTCGCGGTCGGGGGCTTCGATCCCCAATACATTGAATAGGACAGCGAAGGCGCGCTCTGCTTCATCTGGCGCTGCCCAGTTCTCTTCGGCGTTAGCAATCATGAGTGCCAAATCGGCATAGCGATCTGCTGTTCCGAGCCGCCCAAGGTCGATCAGACCCGTGCATTGAAGAGTTTTAGGGTCCACCATGAAGTTCGGCATGCAGGGATCACCATGGCAAACAACCATATCGGTGCGCTCTTGGTCGAGCCGCACCGGTAGCTCTCGTTCGACACGAGCCAAAAGATCGAGCTGCGGCGTACTCTTGTCCTCGTCCGGTAAGAAGTCGGGATTGACGGCATTGCGGGACACCACATCAACGGCGCGTCCGAACATTCGCGACAGCCTGCGCTCAAACGGACATTGATCAACCGATAGGCTGTGAACAGCGCCAAGTTGCTGCCCCATTGACGGCCACGCTTTGAGCAAATCCGCTCCAGACAGATCAGCCGCCGGTACTCCCGGAATTGCCGTTATCACCAAGCATGCACCCTCCTGTTCCTCCTGCCAGTTGATGACCTCGGGGCAAGCCACACCTCGACCTTTGAGCCAAATGAGGCGGTCACGCTCTCCAGCGAGCTCACCGCGGCGGGAAGCAGGTGCGATTTTCGCGAAGGCATGCCCGTCACCACGTCGAAAAACAAAATCACCAGATTCTCCGCCTCTGACAGGCAACCAGTCAGAATGCGATTCACCAAAAAAAATATTAGTTCGATTCAATGGAGGTTCCTTCAGTTTTCTG
>NZ_JACASN010000009.1:0-125761 GCF_013390985.1 Acinetobacter sp. Swhac1
TACCTTCAGAAAGCCAGAGAATAGTTTGGGCACGTTGTCTTTCACGCCAATGTTTTGCATGCTTGGCCAGAAAAATGAGTCGTTCTCGCTGTTCTAAACTAAGTGGTACAGAAACAATTCGAGGCATGTGTGAACATCTGTTAACTAAAAAAGCTTTTTCGCATGATTAGTTATTTTTGTCAACTTAACAATGTATTGATCAAATATAAATTTGCACTTCAGCAAGGTAAACATAAAACCTTTTACATTCTCAATAACCCTTTCATGCTCTGGGTTTCCCTGCCCTTTTAAAAGAATATGTTTTTCAAATTGATCAATCAGTTGCTTATCATCCAATGCCACTTTTTCATTACGCATCGTTTGACTTAGCCAAATTTGTAAAACCTGTAATAAGAAATTCGGAAAATTGATAATACTGTTGAATCGTTCAGGCTTTTCTTCTTTTGTATCTTTATTTCTAATACGCTCAGGCACTTTTTTTAACATTTCAGAAATAGATTGAAAATTGTTTTCCGAATTTGTTTGTTCTTGTGATTCTACATTTTTGCTAAAAATTTCGAGCAAGCTAGAAGCATTTTCAGGAACAAAATCACCCCAATCCTTTCCAAAAATCACATCACGCTGTGTTGTGGAAAAACCATATTGAACGTAACGCTCCATATTGGCAGTCGCGTTCCAAATACTCGTAAATAGTGTCATGCTTGATGTTTTATCTGCTTCATCTTTGATTTGATTCAATACGCTCATCAATTGCGCTTTTAAAATTTCATGCTTTTCTAATTGTTCACCACGGTTATTCATAACCTCAAAATAATGATTGAGATCAGTATCTTTCGGAACTAAAACTTGTGTGATGACTACATTTTCAAATAAATATTTGCAAAAAACACTCAAGTCACCCTGTTTGATGATTTTTTGAATTGCACGTTGTAGCAACTCAAACCCCTGAACTAAATCCGCGTTATATTCGGATGATTTTAAATGTTGTAGATGATCGCCTCTGAGTAAAGCCTGAAAGGTTAAAGAAGACTTTGGACGACTATGAAAATCAAGATTGAATTGATTAAACCAAGACATATCAAGAACAATTTTTTCTTCTTTGGATAATCGTTTCAGGCAAATCGCTAACAAGGTTAAAGTGGTAAATCGTTGCTGACCATCGATAATTTCATAAGTGCTATTGCTACGCTCAAAAACAACCAAAGTTCCAATATAGTATTTTTTATTTTCTTGAGTCTGTCCTTGATTTAATTGATCAGTTTGCTTTTGATAATCTTGAATATCCAAAATTAACTGATCAATTTCTTTCTCACCCCAAGCATAATTACGCTGATACATCGGGATAATATAAGTTTGTTTATTCTCGAATAAGGCTTGAACATTAAGAGCTTGGATTGACTCATTTGTCATTATGATTTTCCTGTTTGATATAATTTAATTCTTTAAATAATTCGATCAAAGGCTCAACTTTAGTGCCTTCCTGTTTATCAACTATCGGGAGAGACCATCCTATTAACTCACTGGGTGATTGAGCATATTTCAGTAAACTGAATATATTATTTTTTATGACATAATTATCTATCGTTGCTAATTGCACCGAATATTGACTAATACGACTGTGATATGCCCAAATAAAAATCTTTTCAATCGCCTCAGATAACCGATCGGTAGCAAATTTATCGATGTAAAAAATCAATGCAGAATCAAACAAGGTTCGCACATAGCCATCACCTGACCGATGGCTTGCACCATGAAATTTATTCAAACTTTTGATAATTCTATTTGCTCTATCTTGTAATATTGCACCAAACATAGAGATCTTCTCAGACTGATCTTGATGATCCACCACTTTACTGATCTGTTTTTCATAGTGCTCAACCATTTCAAAAAATCGACGACCATTTATGATCATTTGATCAAGCTGAAATGGGAAACTCATTTCTTGTCGATCTATTTGCCGTTGATATTGTGCGTTATAGTCATCAATAAAATAATGCGCTATGCGTAATGGTTCTAAATATGGATGATGGTCTGATTGCCCAAGATGAATACCTTTAAAAAGATGCACATGATCTTTATTGAAAAATCTTGCGGACTTTCCTCTTGACCAAAGACGAATACGGAATAGATAGTTCGAAAATAACTTTGCCAAATGAGCCGAGTCTAAACTTTCCCAATGCGCAACAGTTTGCGCTTCTAAATGTTGCTCCTGTTCAGAAAATTCTCGTAGATGATAAGCTTTTAAAAGATCATGCGGTTCTAAATCACGACCACGTGCATTTTGTGAATCAAAAAACTGAAATGCCTCTGAAATATCATCTAAAATAAAAACCGCAACCTGACAATTATTGAGTAAAAAATCAATATCTTGTTCGGAAAAGTTTACTGCAACGATCCGTTTAGCGGCATTAAAGTTCTGATAAATATTGTAATGGCTAATATCACTATTAAATTTTTGCACATCCATAAAGACATTAATTTGATTCGATATTTCATTCAAAACTGTTTTCAGATCCTCTCGTTCTAAATCTAATTCTTGCTTCTGAATAACCGCCCAAACAAGGAGTATTAAAGTTAAAGTTCGTTGTTGTCCATCCACAATATTTATATTTTTAAGGCTCGTATTATTTTTATCACGGTGTAATACGATAGTACCCAATCGATATGCAGATTTATCTTTATGTTCCTGTATATCATTGACGAGGGCATTTAAATTTTTTTCTGTCCATTTGTAAGGACGCTGATAATCAGGA
Organism: Acinetobacter sp. Swhac1; assembly: GCF_013390985.1. Taxonomy (NCBI): domain Bacteria; kingdom Pseudomonadati; phylum Pseudomonadota; class Gammaproteobacteria; order Moraxellales; family Moraxellaceae; genus Acinetobacter; species Acinetobacter sp. Swhac1. Next base: position 2,754 of record NZ_JACASN010000009.1, read on the forward strand.
ATTCTGAGTTGATCTAAAATTAAGAGTAATTCTTTTACTGACCAAATTCCTGTTTTCAGTTGATCAACTTGATGCTGAGCCATAAAAAATTATCCTAAAAATAAAATTTTTTAATTATTAAAGTTGTTATTTCATACCTTGATGCAATTTATAGCCATACCCATAATCTAGAACAAAAGTTTTTGTAGATTCACAAATACTTGCTTCAATTAACTGGCTAAGTAGTTGTTCTGCATGAGAATACCCAATTAAAAAATGGCGTTGTAAACTCGATACAGAAACGACACCCACTTCCTTTGTGAATAATTTGGCACGTTCAAAAAGATCATCTGATTGCATAATTTCCCCATTCTCAATGAATTAAATTTTTGCTCGTACTAAGACCATGCTGATATTGTCATACGCCTGTTTTGAATCTAATGACGCTTTCATATTGAGTAACCATGTTCGAAGCTCCATATCTACTTTTAATGGAGGCCATTCTGTACACTCCATCACATCATGTACGCCATCCGTACAGACTAATAGGGCATCATTCTGAGTTAAGAATTCCTCAGCTATTGTAAAATCCATCACTTCATGCAAGGGATCAGCACAAAAGTATTGTAATAATGCACCATACATACTGGCATAGTTCTCTCCAGCTTTTACTTCTCCATTTGCTCTTAACTGTTCAAGATAATTATGGTCACTCGTCAGACAGTGCCATTTTTGATCATGCTGACTAAACAAATAAACTCGGCTATCACCAATATGTTGAATGGTTACAAAACCTTGTCTTGTACCGTGATGAATGAGTGCGAGTGTTGAACTGGCGCCAAAACTACTTTTTTTATTTGCTAATTGATCAACAAGATACTGCTGAATGGTAAATGCTTGACAAGGTTCTATCTTTTTATTTTGTATTAAAGCTTTTAAGACCGTATAGGATGCTTGCTCAGCTACTGGACTATTACTAATCCCATCCGCTACAGCAACACACCATAATTCTGTTTCAGAATGGCTGTAAAGTTTACTGATCAGCCCATTATGTTGAATAACCTTATTTTCAATCAATATGGCATCTTGTTGATACTTCGATCTTGCCTTCCATGTCAGACCTTGCATTTCAAAAGTACTCATCACACCGATCTCACACTTGGTAATGATTTTATTTTTACCAAACCCCAATAGCACAATCAAGAAAAATATTAAATAAATTATTGATTAATAATAAATTATTCATTTAAAAACTTACTTTACGCTTTTTGATTATCATTCATGTCTAACTACTTAAGCAAAGATGTAATAAAATATTTTTCAAGCTAAATCATGGTTTAAGACGATACTTTTGTTTCGGACTTTTCGGTTTATCTGGAATAGTACGCTCAATCAAGCCAGCTTCTATAGCAGGATTCAAGTAATTCTTTTGGAACGTTGCTCGATGAGTCAATCCGACCAATTGCATCAACTCAGCGAAAGTATAGTCTCCTTGCTTCATTGCTGAAATTAACCGTTGAACATGATCGCCAGCTTGAGCGGTAGCATGATCGCTGTCTTGAGCGGTATCGGTTGAACTAAGAATGGCATCTAAAATCATCTGTAAGATGAATTCTATAAATGGGGCTGAATCTGTTCGGTCTGTACTTGCTTGCAAAGCATCATAGTAGGCTTTTTGATTTTGATAGATCAAACTCTCAACAGGAATATTAGCAAAGATTGGATTCCACCTGCTCAAAATCAATGTCTGCCACAGCCTTCCCATCCGCCCATTACCATCTGCGAATGGATGAATAAACTCAAACTCATAATGGAATACTGAACTTTGAATGAGTGGATGCACATCACTATCATTCAACCAACCAAGTAGATCAGCCATAAGACGATTGATCTGATTCGCAGGTGGCGCCATATGCACCACACGATCACCTGACATTACACCGACACCACCATGACGATATTGACCGACTTCATCAATCAAGCCTGTCATCAAAACTTGATGTGCTTGTAATAGGTCTGCTTCTTGGCTCGGTTGCCACTGCTGAAATGCTTCATAGGCTTTGATAGCGTTACGCACTTCCTGTACTTCTTTTGGAGGTGCAATTACTGTTTTACCATTAAGGATTGCCGTGATTTGCTCAGTGCTAAGCGTGTTACCTTCAATCGCAAGTGAACCTTGAATGGTACGAATACGATTAGCTTTTCTAAGTTTTAAATTTTCTTGGATTTCTTCTAAAACAGTCAAACGCCCTATATTCTCACTGATCTGAGCAATCAAATGAATGATTTTTGAGGTGATAGTATAAGGCGGTTGGTATTTCATATTCCCTCAGTGCGCACCAGAATTATTCATCAAAACACTAATATTTATAAACTTATTAAAAAATAAAAGAAATTACCGTATAAACTCATTTTTCAAAACAACCTTACCACCTATCAACTGCATATATTCATAAAAATCTTCAATCATCTGTTTTTGATAATAGCTGATTCCATGTTCATGCCAGTGATCATTTTTATATGCCACTAACTTAAGCCGAATGTTTAAACAACTCTTCTAAACGCTCAACATCCATAGGTAAGCCTAATAAATAACCTTGCAACTGCTGACAGCCTAAACGGGTTAAAATTTCTGCTTGTAACGGCGTTTCCACCCCTTCAGCGGTCACAGTTAAACCCAGTTTAATCGCCAACTGAATAATACTTTCTAAAATTAATTCTTCTTTGCTGTCCAAACACAAATCTAAAATAAAAGCACGATCAATTTTCAACTCATCGACTGGCAATTTTTTCAAATATAAGAAACTCGAATGTCCTGTGCCAAAATCATCAATCGCCAATTGAATCCCCATTTGACGCAAACGCTCAAAACTACGAATACTCGATTCAATATGATGCATTGCTGTACTTTCAGTCACTTCAATCATCAGGTGATGGGGTTGAATCTCATAGCGTTTAAACAAGTTTTCTAAAGTCGAAAATAAGTGTTTATGTTCAAACTGCACTGCCGATAAATTCACAGCCACAGGAAATAACGGTGCACCTGATCTTTCCCAAATTTGAATTTGTTTAAAGGCTTCCTCTAACGTCCAATAGCCAATTTGAATAATCAACCCCGTCTTTTCAGCTCCTTTAATAAACATATTTGGGGTAAGTAAACCATGTACGGGGTGATACCAACGAATTAAAGCTTCTACGCCACAAATTTTATGGTCAGCGGCTTTAAACTTTGGCTGATAGAACAACGCAAATTGTTGTTGTTCAACTGCTTTATATAAATCATTAATCAACTTACTTTGGCTTTTAGCCTCAAGTAACTCCAGATCATAATTAAATATTGAACTGGTGTTACGCCCCTGATATTTAGAGGTCAGCATCGCCGCATCAGCATTCATTAAAATATCTTGCAAATTGGTGCCATGCTCTGGATACATCGCAATGCCAATACTGCCTGAAATATTAATGACCTTGCCTGCAATTAAGAAACTTTGCTGAATCAGTTCTAATATTTTTTCAGAAATGACAGTGGCTTCTGCAATGTCGGTATGTTCAATCACCAAAAGAAATTCATCGCCACCAATTCTTAATAATTGGGTATTTTCGCCCAAGTGGGATTGCACACGTTTAGACAACTGAATCAGCAATTGATCGCCAACATGATGCCCAAATACGTCATTCACCGCTTTAAAGCGGTCTAAGTCGATATACAAAAATGCAATTTTAGTGTTTTTTTGCCGATGCTCAGAAAAAAGCAATTGTGCATATTCAGCTAAATATAAACGGTTGGGCAATTTGGTCAGGTTATCTTTGACTGCCTGATTGGCCAATTCACGGTTGGCTAAAGACAATTGTCTGCTTTTTTCTTCTAAGCGCAGCTCCAGCAGAGATACGCCCACCGCAGCAGCAAAAATCAGACTGGTCACTAAAATAACCACCAACAGAGCTGGCCCTTGCCCGATCTGGAAGTGCCCTGATTGAGGCAAATCTGCTGTAGAGTAAAAATGCAGTGCTTCCATGCCTATATAGTGCATGGCAACAATGCTCAGACTCATGAGCACCGCAATGAAAATTTTATATTGTGCCTGACGCCCCATTCTGCACTTGGAATGAAACATAAACCAAAAGGTAAGTATTGCACCGCCAATGGCCACTAATACAGACAGCAAAACAATGGTAGGATCATAATAACTACGGTAGCCTTCTACCTGAATTCCCATCATGCCCGTATAGTGCATGCCTGAAATACCCAACCCCATTAAAATGCCGCTCAGGATCAAACGCGCCACAGGCAAGGTCGATTGCGTGGTCAGCCAAACAGCAAACGTAGAGGCGATAAATGCAATAACAAAAGATAGGGTCGTAAAGCTAAGATCAAATTGATACGGTGCAGGTAACTGGCATGCCAACATGCCCACAAAATGCATACTCCACACTGCCGCACCCAGCAGCAAACCACTCATGATTAATGCAATTTTTTTTAGTTGTTGTTGTACATTTTGAAAAAGCATTTGCTCAACAGACACTGCAAAATAGCAGGCCAATACTGAGATTGCTACCGAGCCAATTACCAAGCTCAGATCATAATGTACATGCATCATTAGATGTATCCATCTCTGTCATATTTTATTGTTTTTCGGCTACTCAATCTCACACTCTCTTATAAATAATAACTAAAAAGCAACCTGAACGACGGATTGATCTAGCAAAGACTGCATTGACTTAAGAGTCTAATACTATTCCGCTTTGGTCAATAGTCAAATATATAATATGTCATCATGAAATAATGGCAATTCAAAACTGCTAAAAATAGCTGTCTGACTCAAAGCTATATGCATCTTGTCACTTTACTTTTCGCTTTAGGATGAAAAAAACCAGCAACTTTTCGCTGCTGGTTCTATTTGATTAAGATTCTAACATTGTTTTAAGGTTGATTCGGCTCAGAAACACCTTTTTGTAACATGGCATAGTCTTGCAACACCTGCGCTGCTTCAATCACAAAAGCTTCTTCCTCAGGTAAAGCAGGGCGTTGTGCCGCTTTCATTTTGGCACGCGCTTCTGCCAAAGCATCAATAGATGCCTGATAGCTTTCCCAATTAGCAAATGGTTTCAAACCTGTTTCCTGACGGCGTTTGTTTTCCGCAGTCAGCGTTTGTTGCTCCAAAGCTAACAACTCTGCTCTGCGTTGTTCAATATCTAACACAATGCTTTTGCGATCTTCAGTTTGTTTGGCAATTTGCTTACGTTGTTCCAAATATTGAAATTGTGGATCAAGCGTGACACGTTGCTGTGACAATTGACCCAACTTGGTGATGTACGGCTGTACTGAACCTTCACGCTTAAATGGCGCAGTTGGAATGGTATCCCACTTCAAGGCATTTTTAGCTTTACGCTCACCAAACTCCTCATTGTAAATATCCACCAGTTTAATATCTGGAATCACACCTTTGTTTTGGGTACTGCCACCTGTAATTCGGTAGAATTTACGCTGTGTTAAAGTCGCTTGCCCATAAGCTAAAGTGTCTAGTTGCACTTGTGCCGTGCCTTTACCCGTGGTGGTGCTGCCAATCACAATCCCGCGCTGGTAATCCTGAATAGCGGCAGAATAAATTTCACTAGCAGAGGCTGAAGCTAAGTTAATCATCACCGCCAATGGGCCTGCATAAGTCTGTGCACCGCCATCGTCATCTTCAAACACGCTGACATTGCCATTGCCATCACGAATTTGCACCACAGGGCCTGATTTGATTACTTGCCCAAGCATACGTGCCACTTCTTCCAATGAACCGCCAGGGTTGTTACGCAAATCGACAATAATCCCTGCGACATTTTTGGCCGCCAAACTTTTCAGGGCATTGTTGGTATCCTCCGACACCGAGCGATATTCATTACCTGCACGACGCGCACGGTAATTCAAATAAAACGATGGAATTTCAATCACACCATAGGTATAAGTTTGACCATCACGTTTGATGTCAATCGTTCGTGAGCGAACTCCCGCATCTTCTTCCTGAATCACATCACGCACAATGGTCACATTACGCGCCTGATTCATCGCCGCACCCGCACCCAACAAACGCACAGTGACTTTGGTGCCACGTTTACCGCGAATCAGCCCCACAATTTCATTGCTCGGCCAACCCACAACATCCACCATTTTTTCGCCATCTTGCGCCACACCAATAATGCGGTCACCCGATTTCACCTGTCCTGTTTTACTGGCAGGGCCACCCTCAACAATGGTTTCAATTTTGGTGTAATCTTCATTGCCTCGTTCAGGACGAATCGACACCCCAATCCCTTCCAACTGTAAAGTCGTTTGACGGTTTAGCTCCATCGCATCGACTGGTGGGAAGTAGTTACTGTGCGGATCGTAAGTCAGCATCATCGCATTTAAAGTTTTGTCCAGTACATCATCACTCTTTAAACGATTCATGCGCTCTAACTGACGTGTATAACGTTTGGTTAGCGTTTGCACTGGAGTCAAATCTTCAGGACTAGCCAAATCTTGCCCATTGGTCAACTCAGGATTGTCTTTAATGGCTTTTTGTTTTGCCAGTTCTTCTTCTTTGCTGATGGTGAGGTTAATCAGCTGAGATACCAGCATTTTTTGCCAGTGCGCACGCATTTCTGCTTCTGTTTTAAAGAACGGTGCTTTTTCTCTATCTGTTTCAATACTGACATTTGGCTGTTTTAAATTTTGTGGTTTTTTCAGCTCTGCCAACATGAAATTATAAAACTGTTTTAAACGCTCACGGTACTGCGTATGAATTTGATACGGCCCAGCCAAATTACCCGCTTTTAAGGATGCACCAAAAGTTGCCGCATACTGTTTACGGTACTGTTCAACTTCCTTTGCCAAAAACAAGGTGTGGTCTGGGTCTAGACTGTCGATATAAAAATCAAAAATACGCTGAGATGTAGACGCATCCAAACGCTGATTTAAATAATGCTGACGATCGACCAAGGTCGCCAATTGACGCGAAACCAAAGCTTGTTCCTGCGTCGGCACAATACTGTTGGCCACTGCAGCGGTGTTATTGGCTGCAATCGCTTCATTAATGGCGTGAGAAAAGAAAAAACCGCCAGTTGCAATAGCAACCGCACAAGCGATGGTTTGAAGTTTCATAAAAATATTTACGTCCTTGGTTTTTGACCAATCTCTGCTTTTCAATGCGAATCGAGCAGATTCAAAATCTTATATAACTTAATTAGGTTCTGTCGTGTAGTTTTATCATAATCTGTACTGTCAAAATGTAGCAAATCATTGCAGAATTCGGGTATTGTTTTTTTATTGATAAAAATCGAATACGGACACCCACTATGATTGGCGCATTGATGCTCGACATTGCAGGTACAGAGCTTACCCAAGAAGATATTGAACTATTACGCGCTCCGCAAGTCGGTGGCGTAATTTTATTTGCCCGAAATATCCAGTCACCTGCTCAAGTTCGTGCCTTAACCGATCACATGCGCCAAGTCCGTCCAGATATTTTAATTGCAGTGGATCAGGAAGGTGGCAGAGTTCAACGCTTGAAACAAGGTTTTACCTTATTGCCTGCTATGGGTAGATTTGGTGAACTGTACCAGACTGAACCAGAACGTGCGCTGAAACTTGCCGAAGAGTGTGGCTGGTTAATGGCCACCGAGGTGCTGGCTGTAGGTATTGATTTTAGTTTTGCACCCGTCTTGGATTTAAATGACATCAGCGATGTGATTGGAGATCGTGCTTTTGCTCAACAACCTGCCGACATTATTGCTTTGGCAGATGCCTTTTTACGCGGAATGCACCGTGCAGGTATGGCTACCACAGGCAAGCACTTTCCTGGACATGGTTCGGTTAAAGCGGATTCTCACGTGGCAGCCGCCATCGATTCACGTACCTTTGCAGAAATTCAGCGGCATGACCTGCAAACCTTTATCCAGTTGCAAAATCAGCTAGATGCCTTAATGCCTGCACATGTGATTTATGATCAAGTCGACCCAAACCCTGCTGGTTTTTCTGAATTTTGGTTACAACAAGTCTTGCGTCAAGATATGGGTTACGATGGCGTACTCTTTTCAGATGATTTAAGCATGCAAGCAGCCTGTGTTGCAGGCGATGCCGATGCCCGTTTGCGTGCAGCCTTAGCTGCAGGCTGTGATATGGGCTTGGTCTGCAACAACCGTGCAGCGCAACAACTGGCTTTAAATGCGATTACGGATTTTCCTTTGCCTAATCAAGCTCGATTGGAACGTATGCGTGGCAAAATTCCTGCCCTAAACACAGTTGAGTTGCGTGAAACCCTCGACTTGGGTGATGAATGGCGTACAGTGCGTGATCGCATCTTAACCTTTAAAGAACAAAGCGCAGCCTTATTGCCAGCGCAAGCCAGTCGAGACCCAACCGCTTATACAATTTAGATAAGCAGTACAAATAGTGCAGTTAAACCAAACTCAACCTGCACTTCATTTGAGAATCTGAGCATTACTTTTACGATAAAGAGACACGACAGCGTGTCTCTTTTTGATTATGATAAAATTTCTCATATTTTCAGCATGGCTTACATTCAGGATTTTGACCTGAGTTTATTTCTAAATAGCTGTGAAACCACATGACCACCATATAAAAAACTAAGGTCCAAATTCGTATGACAAGAACCGTAATTTCCCAAGAAGATCACTCGCAGAGTTCAAATACTCCCCCTGTAGCACCACCGCTATCTAAGCATCGCCATATTTCTTTTACTGCACATTATACGGGTTATATCTGGTATCAAATGGGTATATCACACCCTGTATTTGCAACCCGCAAAGGCAAATTTTTAGCCAAATTGGTGCATCCTCTAGAAAACTGGGCAGAACGTCATGTTGGCGGAAGTATGCGCAGTACACTCAAACAACGTCACCAAATGATTGATGCACATTTGAGCCAACTGATTCAGCAGCATCCACAACTACAAGTACTCGAAATTGCGTCTGGATTGTCGCCACGCAGTTGGAACTTCCGACAAAAATTTCCTGAATTGAATTACCGTGAACTTGATTTGCCAGATATGGCAAAAATTAAGACTCAAGCTTTGCAACAAATTAATCCCGATGCGCCTAAAGTGCTCACAGGTGACATTTTCAGTGAATCTTTCCAAGACATTTTTGAAAATTTTGACCACTCGCAGCCATTGGTCATTATTAGTGAAGGCTTGATTAACTACTTTAACTTAGACATGCTGCAACAGCTATTACAAGGCATGTGTAACTACACGCAAAACTTTCCAGAGCTGCATTATTTAACTGACATTTACCCTGAACCCATTAAGAACAAATTGGCCAGTTTTATTTGGAGTTCGAGTCGCTTACTGAAGTTTATGTCACGCAGTGCCTTCACTTTCCATTTTCAATCTCCACAGCAATTGTCACAGTTTTTTCAAAGTGCAGGTTTTGAGCAAGTCAAGGTACAACAGCCACAGTTATATTTTTCCAGCGCCCCGCTAGACAATTCAAATGAAGAACATCTAGGCGATCTAGTCTGGATGATTCATGCCTACAAAAAAAATAGCGTGGCTTAGCACGCTATTTTCATTCTTTCTTATTCAAGTAATTTCAGCTCTATGAAATCACAATATACCTAGCAGGCATATTCTAAATTTTGGGCAAGCGCTTTTTGACACGCTACATAGCGCAACAAACGCTCTGCTACATCAAAACTACCATGCTTAAACAATGCACGCAGTTGCGACCCTTCACTTTCAAAAATTAAACACTCTATGCTAAAGCTGCCTTCTTCATCTTGTAGCTGCAAGGCCATATCCCGTTCAAATTGTGCTGCCTGTGCAGACAACGTTGGATTTTCAAAATCAAGTAACACACCAAAGAAGTTTAAATCGACAATGTGTGTGGCAACATTCAAATCAGAATGACGATGCTGCAAATGACTATGCGGGTTTTGTACAGCAATGCGAGCCTCACCACGACGTTCCATTGTCAGAAGCTGCGCACGTGTCATGGGAATAATACCCTCTAATTCCTGTATAGGCTCATCCCTTAAAAAAGTCGCAAATAAATTCATGGTTTCTTTACGGCGTTGTAATTGCGGCACATGATCGGCATTGGCAATCATGGCAAATTCCATATTCGGGCACTGTAAGGCAAAGTTGGCATTTTCATGTGGCAAGGTAAAACTGTCATATTGCCCACACGCCACCAGCACTTTACATTGAGGAATAGGCACATCAGTCAAGCGCAATAAACGGTTGCAGTTCACATCGTAGCGTTCTTGCTCAGTGGCAGTAAAATCTGCCATTTGTCGGTAAAACAGACGCTTTGCGGTAGGCGACATACGGGTTTGTTCCATTTTGGCATGATTCACCAAGTACAAAATCACCGCCTGACCAAACTCATCCATGCGCTGTTCTTTCATTAAATGCAGCGATTCTTCAAGCAACATACGCCAACTTTTACGGGTCTTTTGCATCACCCCCATTAAAATCATGCGGTCAATCAATTCAGGGCGCTGATCTGCCAAACAGGACGCCACCACTGAACCGAGTGACATGCCCATCACCGAGACTTTGTCTAAACCGACTATATCCAACCAGTCACCCAGCATGTGCCCCAAGTCATGCAGTTCCAACGTTCCTGCAGACTCACCTGTTTCAACATTGGTCATTTGCTGATTAGCCCCCATAGAAGGCATATCAATTAAAATAATCGGGCCAGCACGAAATAGTTGCTCTACGCAGTATTTATAAGAATTAAAATTCTGGAATGCCCCGCCAACAATCACAATAGGAGTTAAATGAGCAGTTTCAGGCTGTGCAATCGCCATGTATTCCACTTTCCAGCCATTGATCCAAGTGGTGCGAGCGGGTTGTTTAAAACTGTGTTTATCGTAAATATCAAAAAAGCAGACATGAGACCCTGAGTCCTGTACGTCCGTGTCCATCTGGATCATGGAATTCATATTCCTTACCTCCATGCGCATTTTATTTTTATTGTGCAAGTGTTCGTAATAGAACGATTGCCATCTTTACCGAAGTGGCATCCTGCTTATTGTTGTGAATGACATCATTGTCTTATCGCATCATTCTATACAGGTGCTGATTTTATACGCAACAATTTCCATGACCGCTCATCTACTTTTAAAGATGAATAGATTACAAAATATTTAAAGATTGAACAATTTAGTCAATTTTCCGCCTAGATGCTTCATTGTATAGGCACAGACTGTTAATATCAGATAGAAATTTCTAAGTGATCAAACCGCTATGCAAGAGTCTATTGAACAATATATGCAAACGGTAGGACAACAAGCACGCCAAGCCTCTCGTGTCTTAGCAAGCGCTTCTACCCAATCTAAAAACAATGCGTTATCGGCTATTTATACGGCATTGGAAAATAGCGAGTCTGCTATTTTAGCTGCCAACCAAATTGATATGACCAAAGGTCGTAACAATAACTTGGATAGCGCACTGCTAGATCGCTTAGAACTCAACCCCGCACGTTTTAAAGGTATGTTACAAGGCCTGAAAGATGTGATTGGCTTAATGGACCCTATTGGTGAAATTACCGATATGGCCTATCGCCCATCTGGTATTCAACTAGGCAAAATGCGTGTGCCACTGGGTGTGGTAGGCATGATTTACGAATCACGTCCGAACGTGACCCTTGAAGCTGCATCTTTGGCTTTAAAATCAGGCAATGCCATTATTTTACGTGGTGGTTCTGAAGCATTGGAATCCAATCAAGCCATTGCAACTGCGATTCAACACGGTTTAAAAGCTTCAGGTTTGCCAGAAACTTCGGTGCAAGTGATTAACACTTCAGACCGTGCTGCAGTCGGGCAACTGATTACCATGTCTGAATATGTGGATGTAATTGTGCCACGTGGCGGTAAAAGCCTGATTGAACGCATCAGCAATGAAGCACGTATACCAGTGATTAAACATTTAGATGGTAACTGTCACGTATTTGTAGAAGCACAGGCCGATTTACAAAAAGCGCTACCAATTGCACTAAATGCCAAAACTCATCGTTATGGTGTTTGCAATGCTATGGAAACCTTGTTGGTCGATGAGGCTGTTGCCGCACAATTCTTGCCACGTATTGCCGAGCTATATGCAGAAAAACAAGTCGAATTACGCGGCTGTCCTGCAACCCAAAAGATTTTGGGTACAAGTGTTAAAACAGCAACCGAAGAAGATTGGTACACCGAATATTTAGGCCCAATTTTGGCAGTTAAAGTGGTTTCAGGAATTGATGAGGCAATTGAACATATCAATAAATATGGTTCACATCATACTGATGCCATTATTACTGAAAACTTTAGTTTGGCGCGTCAATTCTTGGCTGCGGTAGATTCTAGTTCAGTCATGATTAACGCTTCTACACGCTTTGCTGATGGTTTTGAATATGGTTTAGGTGCTGAAATTGGAATCTCTACCGATAAAATTCATACCCGTGGCCCTGTCGGTTTGGAAGGTTTAACCTCACAAAAATGGATCGTGTTTGGCGATGGTCAAATCCGCCAATAAAATCCATCTGTAATTTTGCAATATCCAAATATAATGTTCAGTTTCACAGGAAGCTGAACATTATTCCCTTCTATTTTTTAGACATTGTTTTAAGACACAGTTCCACTACACATTTCTGCCTCACGCTCACTTAAAATAAAAACACCATCAAGATTAGAAAAATCATCAAAAAGAGTGGCGATGCTTATGTTTTATTATTTGATTATTAGTACCTTTGCTTTAGCACTGTTGGTGTCGTTCATTGTCATGCGTCTGTTTTCCAGCTCCATCAATGCAATTTTGGCGCGTATCATCCACGACCCAATTCATGAAGCATGGGCAAAGTACACCAAATTTGCTGGCATGGTGGTCGGCACATCTTCAGGCATTCGTATTTACGATATGGAAAAATACATTACCCCACTCACCTATGCCGAAAATGACAAAAGAATTGTGATTGAACTGACGCAAGAACGCTGGGTATTGGAAATTTACCGCACCATTATTGAAACCTTACAAGGCTTGGCGTGGATGATGTTGGTGTTTTTTATGGTGGCACTGATTGCTTATGTGATTGTCCGTTGGTCGGAAATTAAATACGCTGCCAAATCAAAATAAACCGACAAAGATTGAGGAAATAATTTAAAACAGTTTGCCACTCGCCTGCAGAATGAAGTGTGCTATGTTAAGAGAATACAACAGGAATTAAGCAGAAATTTTAGACCATCATTTCATGAAAAAATGAAAGTTTCGGGCTGATAAATTTTAATTATTTCTGATTTCATGGTCGATAATGCTTAAGTCTAATCTCCTAAAGTCTATCTAGGAGCAATAAAAAACCCATGATAAAACATACGTAATGATCAAGATTGCAACACAATAGATTGCCGTTTGCCATATCTTGCAATGCAGCTTGATTGACTAGGGATAACTTCAATTAGAATTCGGGTACATAAAAGTGACTACATCAGTATTAGTGATTAACTGCGGATCTTCTTCTATCAAATATGCGCTTGTATCTGAAAGCGTTGGAGATCGTATCTTTGGTTTGGCAGAAAATCTAGGTTCTGCTGATGCGCGCATTAAAGGCATTACCGCAGGTGGTGAGCCGCTCGAACTTTCTATTCCACATGCTGACCATGAAAAAGCATTGGAAACTATTCTTGGTCGCTTATCTCAATATAAGCCACAAGCCATTGGTCACCGCGTTGTACACGGCGGTACTTTAACCAAAGCAGAATTATTAACTGAAGAAATCGTGCAACGTATTCGTGAAGCAACTCCGCTTGCACCTTTACACAACCCTGCACACTTGGTGGGTATTGAAGCAACAATGCGTTTGTTCCCAGAACTTCCGCAAGTGGCTGTATTTGATACTGCATTCCACCAAACGATGCCTTCTCACGCTTACCGTTATGCAGTGCCTAAATTCTTATATACCGACCACAACGTACGTCGTTATGGCTTCCACGGTACAAGTCACGCATACGTTTCAGAGCGCGGTTCAGAGTTGGCTGGCAGCTTCAAACAAGGTGGCTGGTTAACTGCTCACTTGGGTAACGGTAGCTCGACTTGTGCAATCTGGAATGGTCAAAGTGTAGACACATCGATGGGCCTAACCCCACTTGAAGGTTTGGTGATGGGTACTCGTAGTGGTGATGTAGACCCAAGCTTACACAGCTTCCTTGCAAGCAACTTAGGTTGGGATATCTACAAAATTGACAAAATGCTAAACAGCCAAAGTGGTTTACTTGGTTTGTCAGGCTTATCGAACGACATGCGTACCCTGATTGAAGCATCTGAACAAGGCAACGAAGATGCAACGCTTGCAATTGAAGTATTCTGCTACCGTTTAGCTAAATCTTTAGCTGCACTTAGCTGTGGTTTACCACGCTTAGATGGCTTATTCTTCACAGGTGGTATTGGCGAAAACTCTGCGTACATCCGTGAAAAAACTGTATCTTACTTGCCACACTTTGGCTTTAACTTCAGCAAAGAACGCAATGACAGCTTAAAACGCGGTACTGAAGGTCGTATTGATGCTGGTACTGGCCCACAAATTTGGGTTGTACCAACTGACGAAGAAGGCCGTATTGCTAAAGAAACTGCGCAAGTTGCAGAGGAGCTAAAGTCAGCTGCAAAAAAGTCTGAATGTGACGCTGCGATTGCTTAAGCAATCGTAGTGCTCAGCCACTTTCAATCAGTCCCTTTACGATTTAGAAAAAATTATGAAAACAATACTTTTGGTTCCTACAGAAATTGGTGTTGGTTTAACATCAGCATGTTTAGGTTTAATTTACGCTTTGGAATGCCAAGGCGTAAAAGCAGGTTTCTTAAAGCCTTTTTCACAAGAATTACAACCTGAAGCAGACCGCACAACTGCGTTGTATCGTCACCTGTTCAAGCATGAAACAGTTGAGCCGATTTCTTATACTGCGCTGACTGAGCGTTTAAAAAATGATGAAAATGACGAATTGCTTGAAGATGCAGTTCGTTTACATCGTGAAATTTCTAAACATCACGATATCATTATTGTAGAAGGCGTGTTGCCAAACGGACGTGATCCATTTGCAACTGAATTGAATGCAAATTTGGCTAAAGCACTTGATGCAAAAGTCATTATTGTCAGCAATGCCGACATCAACAATGCTGTTAAAACAGCGTCAAAAGTAGACAATCAATTACGTTTCTTTGGTGGTGCAACTTGTGAGCGTACTGCGGGCGTATTGTTTATGCGTACCAAAGGTTTACCAGAAGATTCTGCACAAATTCCTGTTACGCTTGATCCAAACTTACGTTTAATTAGCGACACCAACCAGTTTGTCAGCAAAATTCAAACTACACATCCAATGATTGGTAAAGATTGCATGCCAGTGATTGGCTTGGTGCCATTCAGCAATACTTTAAGTGTGCCACGCATGTCGGACTTGGCTGCACACATTTCTGCAGAATGGATTAACCAAGGTGAAGCAGCGCAGCGCCGTGTATTACACAGCAGCTTAATTGCATCGAATATTGAACACGAAATGCATAAATTCGTTGCAGGCGAGCTGATTATCAGTGGTTCTGACCGTGTCGATGTATTGCTTGCCAGTAGCTTAGCCAGCAGCAATGGTATTCCACTTGCAGGTTTGGTGTTAACTGAACATCAAACACCAAGCGCACAAGCTTTAGAGTTCTGCCAAGCAGCAATGAAAAATGGCTTGCCAATTTTACATACTAAATTGAGCACCTTTGAAACTGCACAACAGGTATTAAACCTGAGCAACGAGATTCCTGTAGATGATACTGAGCGTGCAGAACAAGTTACCCGCTTTGTGGCCAGTCACATCAATGCAGAATGGTTAACCCAATTAATCAGCGATACGCATAAACCACGTTTATCGCCTTCTGCATTCCGCCATGAATTGGTACAAAAATCTATTGCAGCGAAAAAACGTATCGTGCTTCCAGAGGGTGATGAGCCACGTACCGTTCAAGCTGCAGCAATTTGTCAATCACGTGGTATTGCGCACTGCGTATTATTGGCAAAACCAGAAGCCGTAGTTGATGTTGCCAAAGCACGTGGTATTGAGCTTCCA
This sequence comes from Acinetobacter sp. Swhac1, assembly GCF_013390985.1. Classification (NCBI taxonomy): domain Bacteria; kingdom Pseudomonadati; phylum Pseudomonadota; class Gammaproteobacteria; order Moraxellales; family Moraxellaceae; genus Acinetobacter; species Acinetobacter sp. Swhac1. Next base: position 18,799 of record NZ_JACASN010000009.1, read on the forward strand.
CACGACTTAGAAATCATTGATCCTGACTTGATTCGTGAAAACTATGTCGAAAAAATGGTTGCGATGCGTAAAGGCAAACTGACTGATGATCAAGCACGTGATCAGCTACAAGATACTGTCGTATTAGGTACGATGATGTTGGCACTTGATCAGGTTGATGGTTTGGTATCTGGTGCTGTGCATACCACAGCCAATACAGTTCGTCCTGCATTCCAGCTCATTAAAACTGCACCTGATTATTCATTGGTATCTTCAGTATTCTTTATGTTGTTACCAGATGAAGTGTATGTGTACGGTGACTGTGCGATTAACCCAGACCCAGATGCAGAACAATTGGCTGAAATTGCGATTCAATCTGCTGACTCTGCAAAAGCGTTTGGTATTGACCCACGTATTGCCATGATTTCTTACTCAACGGGTACTTCGGGTGCAGGTGCTGACGTAGAAAAAGTAGCGAAAGCGACTGAAATTGCGAAACAACGTCGTCCTGACTTACTGATTGATGGCCCATTACAGTACGATGCAGCATCGGTTGAAAGTGTTGGTCGCTCTAAAGCACCAAACTCTCAAGTTGCAGGTCGCGCCAATGTGTTCATTTTCCCTGACTTGAACACAGGTAACACGACGTATAAAGCAGTACAGCGTTCTGCTAACGTGGTGAGTGTTGGCCCAATGCTACAAGGCTTGAACAAGCCAGTGAATGACTTGTCACGTGGTGCATTGGTAGATGACATTGTGTTCACGATTGCATTGACTGCGATTCAGGCAGAGCAACAAGCAGCTCAATAATTCGTAAAGTTAAGTTTTACAAACCACCTGATTGAAAAATTGGGTGGTTTTTTATGTGTAGTGTTATTCCCAAGTAGAAATGTCCTACCTAATAACCAAATAGAAATGTCCTATACAGACATTTCCAAGTCAAGCACAGGATTCAAATTTCGTTCTTTGATTGCTGTTTTCTGTGCACGTCTGCTTGGCATCTTTTGAGAACGATTGCGTTTGTTTTGTTGTTCCAGTTCTTCATGCTGTTGTTGAATATGATTCAGAACAGCACCCAACCGTTTATTCTCAACAATCTCTCGCTGATTCAGCTGACTTAATTTATCGAAGAGGCTGTAATTGATCTTTCGGCCATCATGCATGATGGCTACAGTACCATCCGGATATTCCAGAAACTCAAGATATTTACCGATTAACCTCTGATTTTCTTCTGTCTTCTCTAGGAGATATACGCATTTATCATAAGTAATGGTCAGGCTATTGGTGACTCTGCGGGGTTCACGCCAGGTAAAAATATCATCTAATTGCTCAGCTGTTTCGGTGGCAGAGCGGTGTAAGTTCTTAGGATTAAAGGCCATCTTTGCAAACTTGAGATTGAACTGCTCAATAAAGCAGGGCAACCACTTATTCGCATCGGCAATCGAACTGATACCTTCCAGACGCATCTCCTTAATCAGACGATCCTGAAGTGTCCTGTTGGCCCGTTCCACACGTCCTTTGGCCTGAGGGGAGTTAGCGAAGATGATATCGATATTCAGGGTACTGAGTACGCGTCCAAACTGGGTAATCTTGGTGTCTTTCTTGCTGCTTTGATTCACCCTAAAGACTGAATGTTTGTCGCTGTAAAACGCTAAAGGCTTACCATGCTGTTCAACATACAAGCGTGTCGAAATCATATAGTCAAAGGCTGATTCTGATTCACAGAAGCGTAAATGCTGCAATTTTCCTGTGGCATCATCAATAAACACCAGTAGGCAGCATTTAGCAGCGCGTCCTTCAAACCAGTCATGGTGTGAGCCATCGATTTGTACCAGTTCACCATAACAGTCCCGATTGTAACGAGGCTGATATGGACGTTTCAGGCGCTTGGAGCGAGGAATCCATAAATTGGCTGCAATCATCCAGGAACGCAGTGTTTCCACTGAAATCTTAAATCCATGAACAGTGGTGAGCTTTTCATGCGCTAAAGTGGGTCCGAAACCATGCAGTTGCTCAGCGACAAGATTGAGGCACTTGAGCCTGATTTCTTCAGGAAGCCTGGAGTTGCTGGTTCGGCCACGACCGGCATGGGCTAATACAACTGGGCCTTGAGCTTTGTATTTCTGCAGTAAGCGTCTGATCTGACGTTCTGAGATATGAAGTAGCTGAGCAGCCTGGGATTGAGTTATGCGTTGATCGCAGATTTCCTGCAAAACCGACAATCGTTTAAGTTCTTTATCCGACATAGACACCAACATATCAAACCGTCCGCTAACGAAATTGCAAAAGTGCATATTCTAAAAGCGGACATTTTTACTTTGGAGAAACCGGACATTTCTATTTTGGAGTTACATGTAGATTTCGTATAACGACCATTATGTTAAATAAGCTCATATTTCAGACTTTATCTAACTAAAAAGTGTCTATAAAATCGGTGTCTGTTCACGTCGACCGCTACCCGATCATCTACTCACTCTGCGTATTGAGCATGAACCTGCATCAACCCAATGTGCTTGTGGCTGCACCTTGCGTCGTATCGGTGAAGATATCAGTGAAAAATTGAATTTCAGACCGGCACAGTTCTATAAGGAACAGCATATTCGAGGCAAATGGGTGTGTGATCAATGTGACACACTGACCCAACAAGCAATGCCGACATATGTGATTGAGAAAGGAATCGCCAGTCCTGAATTACTCAGCCATGTACTGGTATCGAAGTATGCAGATCATTTACCGCTGTACCGTCAGCGCCAGATCTTTCTACGCGCAGGTGTTGATCTGTCCAGATCAACGCTATCTGACTGGATTGGTCGCTGTGGTGTAGAGTTAGAACGCCTAACCGATGCATTAAGAAAGGTGATCCTACAGCAAGCGGTGATTCATACAGATGAAACACCCGTCACCATCATGCGGATGGATGATAAAGATAAAAAACCGAAGAAAGGTTATGTCTGGGCTTATGCAACAACCCAATATAATCCAATTCAGGCGGTAATCTATGACTTTCAAGATAGTCGTTCAGGTCAGCATGCTGAAGAATTCCTGAATGGCTGGCAGGGCCATCTGGTCTGTGATGATTACAGTGGTTATAAAGCACGCTTTAAATCAGGCCAGGTCATTGAGGTGGGCTGCATGGCACATGCGCGTCGTAAATTCCATGAATTGCATGTGACCGGGAAAAGTCAGATCGCTGAACAGGCATTAGTGCTGATTCAGAAACTGTATGCCATAGAAGCAGAACTCAGGAAAAAGACGGATGGTACAGCGCAACAACGCTGCGAATACCGGCAACAGCATAGTCAACCGGTGATGCAACAACTGTATGAATGGCTCAACCAACATTATCTGACGGTGCCGTCGAGTTCTCCAATCGCCAAGGCTATCAATTACACTCTGAAGCGTTGGCCAGCTTTAAGTCGCTATCTGGATGATGGCAATCTACCGATTTGCAACAATTGGATCGAAAATCAAATGCGCCCCTGGGCATTGGGACGTAAGAACTGGTTGTTTGCTGGCTCGCTACGCAGTGGTCAGCGAGCTGCGAATGTCATGACCCTGATTCAGTCAGCAAAGCTGAATGGGCTAGATCCGTATGCCTATTTAAGTGATGTGCTGAAAAGGCTGCCGACACATAAAGTGACCCAGATTGAAGAATTACTGCCACACCGCTGGAAATCCAACTCAAATTAAAAAATAGCTATGGGGTTCAGCGCACGCTTACGTTACAATTTGAATGCTACATCTTTTTCATAATCAATAGCCTCTAACATAAAAAGATCATTTGTTCTTAGGGTATTTTTTTTGGCATTTTTATGGGTGATAAATTGAAAGAAATAACAACATTTACTGGTTGTTTTATTGCCGGAACTTTAATCCGTGTTCAAAGAAATCTTGATTTACCACATATAATGTGGAAACAGATTGAAGATATTCAAATCGGAGATTTAGTTTTATCAAGACCTGAAGATGGTACAGATATTCAGGAGTATAAGCCTGTAGTTAATACTTTTAAACTAGATAAAAAACCAGTATGGGTACTGCGTACTTTAGAGTTAGTGGCTGATTTTATTAACAACCCAACTCTTTCTTCCGAAATTATTGCAACAGCTAACCACTCCTTCTGGGTATGTGGCATTGCTTCAATTGCTGGAGAGTTAAATAGTTTAGTATTAACTCAAGGACGATGGAGCCGCCTTGATCAGTTAAATAATGGCGATGTTGTTCAGTCAAATAATAAATATTTTGTCGTGTTACATGCAACGCAATTATATCAAACAGAAGAAGCGCATATTGCATGGGCATTAGACCCTGAAGGCGATGGCTATGGTTCAGCTTTTGATTTGAATACTATTAGAGAAACAGGAAGGATAAATGGGAAGTTTGCTTATAATTCTTATCATTCTGAGAATGAACAAGGAGAAAGTGAATATATTCCATATCTCGCTGATGTCTATAATTTTGAAGTTGAAGATTATCATACCTACTATGTCGGGACACGATCATTCTGGGTTCACAATACCAATTGTGGGGCATTTACGAACCCAAATGACCAAGTACCATAGTCTCTTTATTGAAAATTTATCAACCAATTTTCAGAGGGGCTTGAGGATAAGGGTATTTTTTAATTTCATCCTCTCCCTCTTGCGCGTAATTACGCTCATCCTTAATAAGGAGAGGGAATTTCCATTGTGAAATAAATTACAGTGAAACCCTCTGCGCCAGCAAAGTTGCAAAATGTTGTTTAATCCGATTTCCCTGTGCATCCACCCGATGCAACTCACCGACATTTTCATTAGAATTCTTTCATAAATCAAAAAAAGACCGCTCCTTCGCTGAAGATTTGCACTCTATTTTTCTGCATATTGGTGCATAATCTACAGATGAAATACATCGATTCAAAGAAGCTTTCTGAATCACAGTTTAAGCGATATACAGGCATCTCATGGTCAACCTTTTATTTAATGGTTGAACAATTAAAGAAGAAAATTCCTGCTAAAGGTAGACCACCCAAGCTAAGCTTAGAAGATCAGGTTCTTCTATGCCTGAGCTATTGGAGGGAGTATCGGACTTTATTTCATGTTGCAACGAGCTATGGTGTTTCAGAGCCAACAGCTTCACGAATTGTACGTCATGTGGAAGACTGCTTAATTCAGTCAAACCTGTTCAATTTACCGAAGAATTTACCTACAGGTGAAGGCATAGACTGGAATGTTGTCATCGTAGATGCCACAGAAATTCCAATACAAAGACCTAAAAAAACAGAAGAAAAGCTATAGTGGCAAGAGAAAGAGTCACACTTTCAAGGTACAGGCGATCATTCATTATAGAACTCAGCAAATCCTAAGCTTGTGTACGAGTCGCGGTGCAGTGCATGATTTCGAGCTATTCAAACGCAATTTAAATCAAATTCCTAAAGGGGCTTTTATCCTTGCAGATAAAGGCTATCAGGGAATTTATGCTGTTTACGCTAATAGTCTATTGCCGTTAAAAGCTAAACGACACTGTAAGTTAGATCCTAAACTTAAAATGTATAACCAAGAGATCAACAAAAGAAGAATCGGGATTGAGCACGTATTTAGTCGCCTTAAGACCTTTAAAACTCTGGCTGACCGTTACCGAAATAGAGGTAAAAGACTTGGTCTGAGATTTAATTTAATCGCGGGGATTTATAATATGGAATTGAGTGAAAAATGACTTATGAAAGAGGTCTACTATTCTGTTCTAAATATTTGTTTGAGTAAAAACATTAATTAGCTCTTCTACAATTTACATAATACACCTTATACGCAATGCTTTTGAAATTGTGTTATAATTCAATATGTTAATACCTATTTTATAGCCCACTCTCCATCGAATGGGCTTTTTTTATGATTTTTCACGTTCCACGCTCAATTCTCAATCATTGTTCCACATTATTATTTAGCATGACTAAATCACAACCTCTGCGCCAACCACACCGTATGCCCTGCACAGTCCTGATCTTCCGCGAGCATTTTCACAACTTTAAAGCCATAATCTTTTAACAATTGCCGATATTCATCCTGCGACAAACTGGCGTGATAAAGTGCTTCACCAAACATTTCCCCAATCGCCTCACCCGCAGCAGGTCCACTGCTAAACATTAAAACTGTATTGGCGGTAGACCATTGCGCAAATTTCTCGAACATGCAGCGCTGATCGTTTGGCGTTAAATGAAAAAAGCTATCCCACGCCAAAATACCATCAAAGCACCGATTCAAGTTCACTGAGCGCATATCGGCTTCAATCCAGCACTGTTCAGGAAAATGTTCACGTGCCATCTCCAGCATGCTGTCCGCGCTATCTACTCCTGTAAGTTGATGCCCATGCTGTAATAGATATGCAGCAATAGGACGCCCCGAACCACAGCCCAAATCTAATATTTTGGCCTGCGCAGGCAAATAAGCAAGAAAACGATCCAGCCAAGTTTTTTCATATAACAACTGACCGCGCAAGTCTGTCCACGCTTTTGCATGCCGTTGATAAATGGGGATAATCTGAGCAGCTAAATGCGTGTGATCATTCATATTTACCCCAAACATCATTCCAAAGAAGTCTTTGAACATAGCTGAATTTGCACCAACAAAACAGCAAAATCATGGCCCGTTTTGACGACATAATTTTATGGATATTTCACAAATTCTCTCAAGCTAACGACTGATATTAAACTTTCGCCCAAAGCTTGATCAAAGTGCCCACAATCGCTGCATTTTATCTTATAATTTAGCCCGCTAGCTATCCGCCCGCTCAAGAGATTTTTGATATGACAACTATTATCAAGCAAGATGACTTGATCACTTCGATCAAAGACGCGCTTCAGTTCATTTCCTACTATCATCCACAAGACTTCATCCAAGCGATGAGCCGTGCTTATGATCGTGAAGAAAACAAAGCTGCGAAAGATGCGATTGCACAGATCTTAATTAACTCACGTATGTGTGCAGAAGGTCATCGTCCAATCTGTCAAGATACTGGTATCGTAAACGTATTCCTTGAAGTGGGTTTAGACGTTAAATTTGATTTAACGATGAGCTTGGACGATGCGATCAACGAAGGTGTACGTCAAGGTTACCTAGAAAACTCAAACGTACTTCGTGCATCGGTATTGGCTGATCCTGCATTTGGTCGTAAAAACACCAAAGACAACACCCCTGCAGTAATTCACTACAAACTCGTTCCGGGTAACAAAGTAGATATTACAGTTGCTGCCAAAGGTGGCGGTTCAGAAAACAAATCTAAATTGGCGATGTTGAACCCATCTGACTCAATTGTAGATTGGGTACTTAAAACTGTTCCGACTATGGGCGCAGGCTGGTGTCCACCGGGTATGCTTGGTATTGGTATTGGTGGTACTGCCGAAAAAGCCATGATGCTTGCAAAAGAAGCACTCATGGAAGAAATCAACATGGACGAATTATTACGTCGTGGCCCACAAAACAAAATGGAAGAACTCCGTATCGAGATCTTCGAGAAAGTGAACGCACTTGGTATTGGTGCACAAGGTTTAGGTGGTTTAACCACAGTTCTTGATATTAAAATCAAAGACTACCCTTGCCACGCTGCAGGCAAACCAGTGGGTATGATTCCAAACTGTGCGGCAACTCGTCACGCACACTTCCAGTTAGATGGTTCAGGTGTAGCGCATATTCAAGCGCCTAAACTTGAGGACTACCCAGAAGTAACTTGGGATTCATCTAAATCTAAACGTGTAGATTTAGACAACATTACCCAAGAAGAAATGAACTCTTGGCAGCCGGGCGACACGTTGTTATTAAACGGTACAATTTACACAGGTCGTGACGCTGCGCATAAACGCATGGTCGACATGATCAACAATGGTGAAGAATTACCAGTCGACTTAAAAGGCAAGTTCATTTACTACGTTGGCCCAGTTGATCCTGTTGGTGATGAAGTGGTTGGCCCTGCAGGTCCAACAACAGCAACACGTATGGACAAGTTCACACGCCAAGTATTAGAACACACTGGTTTGTTCGGTATGATTGGTAAGGCGGATCGTGGTCCTGCAGCAATTGAAGCTATTAAAGACCATAAAGCAACTTACCTTATGGCAGTAGGTGGTGCGGCTTACCTCGTATCTAAAGCAGTACGTGAAGCAGAAGTGGTTGCTTTTGAAGACTTAGGTATGGAAGCAATCTACAAATTCAAAGTTGAAGATATGCCTGTATCTGTTGCGGTAGATGTCAATGGTACATCTATCCACGCGATTGCACCAAAAATCTGGCAAGCTAAAATTGGCAAGATTCCCGTTGTAGATGCTGCAGCAGAATAATATTCCAATTTAGTAATAAGCGAAAAAGCACCCAACATTGGGTGCTTTTTTATGCTTACTGGAAATAAATAAAAGCAATGCATGAGATAAAGATGCAAAACCTTACCACGTTCTCGGATCCCACAATTTAAAGGGTTGGGTTAAGTGCACATCTTCCGCAGGGTCATATTTCTCATGCTTGATTTTTTGTGGCTTTTTACGCAACTTACCTGTGGTTTGATCTTCCGCGACAAAGTTATAGCTTTCGGTTTTCAATTGAGTAAACGCTATTTCCTGTTGTGCCGTACTTGAAGGCATAAGAATTAAAGGCCCTGAAACCTCTTTGCGGGTACTCAAGTTTTCTTCATCATATTTAATAAAATACGACTGCCCTGCCTGTACCTGAAAATCCAAATACTTTGGTTTTTGGAAATGTAATGCACCCAAAGGACGACTCACACTCAGACGATACGCGCCCGGTGCCAGTTCAACCCAGTAATAATGATTGTGCAATAAACTTGGAATCCGATGTTTGTTGATAAACATACTAGCCGCGACAATTTCCTGTCTGTTCCATTTAGAATCTGGACGATATAAATACACGATGGCAGCATCGGCATGTTGTGCCTGAACAGGTTTAAAATTTTGCCCTAGTTTTTGATTGACCCAACCACCAATGGTCATCATGCCCAAACGGTGTTGTTCTACAAAACCAGGTTTTTGTTCTAAATCTAAAACTTTTAAGGTACTAGGTGGTTGCGTTTGTTGCACCACGTTTTTTTTGCCATGACATCCCAGCAACATTAAACTGGTCACGACCAAGATTGCGACACCACGCATGTCTATCCCTCACTGCGTTTCTTATTTTTGTAAATCACGTTTTTGAAATCACGCTGCAAATTCATTTTGCAATTGTTGTTTTGAATAATGGGCATCCACGCCTAGGTCTAAGATTAACACTGCCTTGATTTTTTTGACAATAAAAAACGTGCCGAAACCTAGCGTTTCGGCACGTTTCAGACGAATAGCGTATTAAGCAGTTTTGCTGTCTAATACTTTTAAGTCAATTTTTTCTGCTGCAGGTTCTTCTGTTTGAGGCTGACGTTCGGTCTGAAATTCAGGTTTAGCACCTTCTTCAATCACCGCTTCAGTCACTACCACTGTGCCAACATCGGTACGGCTTGGCAAGTCGTACATGGTTTCGAGCAAGGCATTTTCCAGAATTGAACGCAAACCACGCGCACCTGTATTACGTTCAAGGGCTTTTTTCGCCACTGCACGTAATGCCGCATCTTCAAAGACTAAATCGACATTTTCCATCTCGAATAAGTATTGATATTGACGGGTTAAGGCATTTTTCGGCTCGGTCAGAATTTGCATCAATGCATCTTCATCTAGCTCGTCTAGCGTTGCAATTACAGGCAAACGACCAATGAACTCTGGAATTAAGCCAAATTTCACCAAATCGGTTGCTTCTACCTGACGAAATAAATCAGACAATTTCTTGCCTTCATCTTTTTTCTTCACGTCTGCCGTAAAACCAATGCCGCCTTTTTCTTGGCGTTGCTGCACAATTTTCTCTAAACCAGAGAATGCGCCACCGCAAATAAACAAGATATTTGAAGTATCAATTTGAATGAATTCTTGCTGCGGATGCTTACGTCCACCTTGAGGCGGAATAGAAGCCACCGTGCCTTCAATCATTTTGAGCAAGGCTTGCTGAACACCTTCACCAGACACATCACGAGTAATTGATGGGTTTTCAGACTTACGCGTGATCTTGTCAATTTCATCAATGTAGATAATGCCTTTTTGTGCTTTTTCTACATCGTAATCGGCTTTTTGCAACAGCTTTTGCACGATGTTTTCGACATCTTCACCCACATAACCCGCTTCGGTTAAAGTCGTGGCATCTGCCATTGCAAAAGGCACATCTAATAGACGTGCTAAGGTCTGTGCAAGTAAGGTTTTACCCGAACCCGTTGGACCTACCAACATGATGTTACTTTTTGAGATTTCGACAGCATCGCCTGCTTTATGCGCCTGATTGCTCACTTTTAGGCGTTTGTAATGGTTATATACTGCAACCGATAAGGTTTTTTTCGCAGTATCTTGACCAATTACATACTGATCAAGCGCAGCACGAATTTCATGTGGTTTTGGCAATGGACGTGTTGCCCAATCACCCGACTCAACTTGTTGACTGGTCTGAACCAAGTCTAAGCATACGTCCACACATTCATTACAGATGTATGCGTCCTCGCCTGCAATCAGCTTCCCGACTTCAGACTGCGTTTTACCGCAAAATGAACAATGTTTTTGTCCCTGAGGATGTTCGGACATAGTCACTCCAATATCTCAATCTTTAAAACTTATGGACGTTTTGTTAAAACTTCATCCACAAGACCGTATTCCTTCGCTGCCTGCGCAGTCATGAAGTTGTCACGGTCGGTATCTCTTGCGACAGTTTCATAGTCCTGACCACTATGTTCTGCCATTAAACGGTTTAAACGCTCTTTAATGAATAGAATTTCACGTGCATGAATTTCAATATCAGATGCCTGACCACGGAAACCACCAAGTGGCTGGTGAATCATGACACGTGCATTTTCAAGACAATAACGCTTACCTTTTGCACCTGCGTTGAGCAGAAAAGCACCCATAGATGCCGCTTGTCCCATACAGTAAGTCACAACGTCAGGCTTAATAAATTGCATGGTATCGTAAATTGCCATACCTGCAGTCACAGAACCGCCTGGTGAGTTAATGTATAGGTGAATATCTTTATCCGGGTTTTCTGCTTCTAAAAACAACATCTGCGCCACAATTAAGTTGGCCATATTATCTTCGACTTCACCCGTCAAAAAAATGACACGTTCACGTAAAAGACGTGAATAAATATCAAAAGAACGCTCACCACGAGAGGATTGTTCAACCACCATGGGCACTAAAGCATTTTCAATTGTTGGAACATACATATGGTTATTTATTCCTAAATTCTTGTGACACGACTCATGTTCACAATATGAGGGATAATTGTCTAAATTGCAAAATATTCACAGCTTAAATCGTAGATATTTTGAGTTAAATGTTGTCGATCTGTGAAAAACCCAAAAACTGCGATGCAATAAAAAAGGCGCACAAAGCGCCTTTTTTACCTAAAGCCTATTAGCCTTGTTGACGAGCTTGTTGCTCTTTCAATAAGTCTTCATAGCTTACAGATGTATCAGTCACTTTTGCAGAAGCCAAGATGTGATCTACAACCTGATCTTCTAAAACAACTGCTTCGATTTGTGAACGCTGTTGTTTGTCATTTTTGAAGTATTCAATCACTTCGTTTGGATCTTCATAAGAAGAAGCCATATCTTCGATGTAAGCATCTACACGTGCTTGGTCAACTTCAAGTTTAGCATTTTCTAATACTTTGCTAACCAATACGCCAAGTTTTACAGATTTTTCAGCTTGTTCTTTGAACAATTCATCTGGAAGCATGCTTGAGTCAAATGCTTTTGCACCTTGCGCACCAAACTGCTGTGTGAATTGCTGAATCATTTGTTGACGTTGACGGTCAATTTCTTGAGCAACCATTGCAGACGGAATTTCAACTTCGTTTGCCGCAACGAGTGCATCAAAAGTTGCACCTTTTACTTGGTTACGTAAACCGTTTTTCACTTCACGTTCCATGTTTTTACGAACGTCAGCTTTTAACTTTTCTACGCCTTCTTCTTCAGAAATACCGAAGATTTGTAGGAATTCAGCATCAATTTCTGGAAGTTTTTGCTTTTCAACCAGCTTCAATGTGATTTTGAATTGTGCTGCTTTACCTGCAAGGTTCGCTGCTTGGTAGTCTTCAGGGAAAGTTACATCAATCACTTTCTCTTCGCCTTTTTTCATGCCCACGATACCATCTTCAAAACCAGGAATCATGCGACCAGAACCAAGTACCAGTTTAAAGTCTTCAGCTTCACCGCCTTCAAACTTCTCGCCATCTACAGTGCCTTCAAAGTCAAAAGTCACTTGCATGTCTTTTTTCGCCATGCCTTTGGTTTCAACCCAAGAAGCACGTTGCTTTTGAAGGTTTTCAAGCATTTGTTCAACATCGCTATCATTTACTTCAGAAGACTTGCGTTCAACTTCCAAACCGTCAAATTTCACTTCAACTTCTGGGTAAACTTCAACAGTCGCTTCATATACTAAAGCGTCGTCTTTCATTTCAGTTTTTTCGATGTTTGGCATACCCACAGCATTGATTTTTTCTTGTTGGATTGCTTCAAACACGGTGTCACGAATAATGTCGTTCACCACTTCTTGATAAATACCCGCACCGTATTCACGACGCACAACGTTTACAGGCACTTTACCTGGACGGAAGCCGTTGATCTTCACAGTTTTGGCAGTGCGTTTCAAGCGAGCTTCAAACTGCTCGTTAATACGGCTCGTCGGTACAGATACATTTAAACGACGGGCAACGCCCGAAACCGCTTCAGAAGTTACTTGCATGGCTTCCTCGATATAGTTAGTAATAACAGTTTATAAAAAAGTGCCACATTATATGACAACATTTAAGGATATACAAAATACGATCTGATCTCGACTGAATTTTATTTCATTCGCGAGCTATTTTTTGTAATTTTTCATCTTTTGTATATTTATTGTTGTAAATAAGAATCCTTATCATTATTATTAGCCAAATTCTTCATGAATGATTCTAATTACCATCTAGGTCCAATTGGCATCATCAATTCATTATTAGAGATTTTATTTTTATGGCTAAGTTTAACCTACACCCGCTGTGTCTTGCTTTACTTGGGGCAGCATCAACTTCAGTTTTTGCAAATAGCTCTACCGATGCGACTTCAACCCATCAACTTTCCACGATTGTGGTTTCAGCGGCAGGGTTTGAACAAGAACTAAAAAATGCCCCCGCTTCTATCAGTGTGGTAACAAAAGAAGATATTGAAAAGAAAAATGCCACCAGCATTGCTGACTTATTGGCCGATGTACCTGGAATTGATATTCGCTCAGGCGTAGGTAAAACGTCGGGGCTAAATGTGAAAATGCGTGGGCTTGGAAATGATTACAGCCTGATTCTAATTGATGGACGTCGTCAAAGTACATCTTCAGATGTCACCCCGAATGGTTTTGGTGAAACATCAAATGGATTTTTGCCACCACTTGCCGCAATTGAACGCATTGAAGTAATTCGTGGCCCTATGGCGACGCGCTACGGCTCAGAGGCAATGGGCGGTGTGATTAATATCATTACCAAAAAAGTGTCAGATGAATGGAATGGTAATGTTACTATCAGCGGTAATGTGATGGAAAACAATGCCGAAGCCGATTCATGGAAAACCAGTTTTGTCGTCAATGGCCCACTGATCAACGACCGTTTAGGCTTACAACTACGTGGTAGTTATTTAGACCGTCAACGTTCAGAGCGTATTGTTGATGGATCTACTGGTCGTGATCCTCGTCCAAACAAAGCAGATAACTATGATGTTGGCGCGAAATTAGACTTTAAACTGGATGATCAAAACTCTTTTTGGGTAGATGGTTTTTCATCAACACAAAAATATGATAACTCTGATCAACGTTTAGGTAACTTTATTTCACGTGGTGGCATTGCTGGATATAAAGATGAGCTTGAATTTAATAGAGTTCAAATTGCTGCAGGTCATGATGGACAATATGACTTCGGTTTATGGAAAACTTATATCAGCCACAATACGACTGAAACCAAAGGACGCACCATTCCAACAGATGCATTTCCCGCATTGGCAGGACAACCGCGTAAATTAGAAAATACTGATTTAGTTATAGATTCACACTTAGTCGCACCAATTGCAAATCACAAACTGACTATTGGTACCGAGTATAAAGACACGACTATTGCCGATGATATCGCAGGTATTGGAAAAGAATTTACTCAAGATACATGGTCACTCTATGCTGAAGATGAATGGCAATTAAGAGATAATCTTTATTTCACCTTTGGTGGACGCTTTGAGGATCACAGCGGTTTCGGCGGACAGTTTAGCCCGCGCGCATATTTGGTATGGAATACAACCGATGACTTAACGATTAAAGGAGGCGTCAGCACAGGCTATAAAACTCCATCAGCCAAAGATTTGTATAACGGTATCAATGGTTATAGTGGACAAGGTGCAACACCAAGTCTCGGAAATCCTGATCTAGATCCAGAAACTTCAGTCAACTATGAACTTGGTTTTAATTATCAACCGACTGATGCTTTAAATTTAACGGCAACAGCATTCTTCAACCAAGTTGAAGATAAAATTATTTCTAAAACCTTTAGCTGTCAAACCAATGACTGTTCTAACTTCAGCAACAAAGTTACCTCTTTTAGTAAAAGCTTTAATGCTGATGAAGCGGAAATTTACGGATTAGAAACTTCATTGCAGTACCAAATTATCCCAGAATGGGATATCAAAGCCTCCTACACCTTTACAGAATCAGAAATCACCAAAGGTGATGATAAAGGGTATGCTTTAGAATCAACTGCTAAACATTTACTTAACTTGACTTCAACTTGGCATATTAATGATGTATTTGATATTTGGTTACAACATGAGTACCAATCTGGTCGCCCTCGCTTTACTGCCAAACCAACAGATGCCGGCTCACAAAGCATTGAAGTACAAACAAATAATGAGTTCTCTGGGTATAACCTCTTTAACTTAGGCACAAGCTATCAATTTAACGATCACATTCGTATTAATGCTGCAGTAAACAACTTACTAGATAAAGACTTTACCCAAAATATGGATTACATCGATATCAATGGTGATACACAACAGGCATATAAATATCTATCTATCGGACGCAGTTCTGAAGGTACATATTTAGCAGGCCGTAACTACTGGCTTTCTGTTTCTTATGACTTCTAAGTCTTAAACTTCATCTCAAACCCTGCTTCGGCAGGGTTTTCTAGTCTCCCCCCAAGCCTTTCACGTTCACATCGTTTTATTAAATAATAATATTGATAATGATTATTATTTTCAAATAAGAATTAAAGAAAACACCACTCCGCACATTGTTATTGATAATGATTCTCAATACAATTAGCAACAATTGTTATAGACGTCATAACAACAACTTCACACTTTATTCATTTTGAACTAAAAACGCTGAATAAAGCGTGGCCTCCTGTTGGTTTACATTTAGGGAAATACCATAAATGGTACAGATCAAAAGCCGCAAACACAATCGCTCTGCGCAACTGATGGCTTTAGCCGCCTCTCTTCCACTACTTGCACATGCCGCAAGCCCTGAAGATGACGTCACCCACTTACCCACCATTACGGTTAAATCGGAAGCCGAAAGCAAATACAAGGCAGACAGTTTAAGCTCTGCAAAATACACACAGCCTTTACTCGATACTGCACAAACCATATCTGTAATTAAAAAAGAAATCTTACAGGAGCAAGGTGCAACCTCGTTAGTTGAAGCCTTGCGTAACACCCCAGGCATTACCCTGCAACTTGGTGAAAATGGTAATACCAGTGCAGGCGATGCCTTCCAAATGCGAGGTTTTTCTACCCAAACCTCAACCTATGTCGATGGTATTCGCGATTTAGGTGCTATCAGCCGTGATGTCTTTAACCTTGATCAAATTGAAGTGGTCAAAGGTCCATCAGGTTCAGAAGCAGGTCGTGGTGCGGCTTCGGGTTATATCAATTTGGTGAGTAAATTACCGCAAAGTGAAAACCGTCAGGAAATTTCTGCCAGCTATAACACCGCAGAACATGCCCGACTCTCTGCAGACATTAACCAAGTCATCAACCCCAATACGGCGTTTCGCCTGAACGTGATGGGGCAAGAAGGTGGTGTAGAAGGACGTGACTATATCGAAAATAACAGTTATGCCATCGCTCCTTCTCTTGCTTTCGGATTAAACACGGCCACTCGTTTATATTTATATTCTCAACACATCAGACAGCGCAATATTCCAGATGGTGGTATTCCAACAATCGGCATGAAGGGCTTTTATAACTCAGACTCGCTGTTAGCGACTGCGCCTAAAGTCAATCGGGAGAATTTTTATGGCCATGTCAATGACTATGAAGATGTCGATGCTGATATGTTCACCGCAAAAATTGAAAGTGATTTAACCGATCAACTCAAACTGACCAATATCACCCGTGTAGGCAAAACGCAGATGAATCGGGTGCTGACAGGGATCAATACGGGTGCTAGTGGTTTAAGAACCAATGGTTCACCTGACCCAGCACAATGGGAAGTGAATCGCTCCCGCCAAGGCGTCGATCAGGAAAATAAGATTCTGGCCAATCAAAGCACTTTAAACTGGAGTGTCAAAACGGGGGCAGTACAGCATGATGTTGTTGCAGGCATGGAGTTTTTAAAAGAACAGCAATCTAGCAAACTCATGGCAACCCAGATGCCTGGCGAAGCCACTGCCGATACACCGTGGGCCAATCTTTATCACCCAGACCGCAATCAAGCCATGCCGCAGCTGATTTACAACGGTGGTTATACCGATGGTGAAACCCAAACCGCAGCCGCCTATTTATTTGATACTTTAAAATTTGGAGAGCGTTTTCAACTGAATGGTGGCGTACGGGTCGATTATTATGAAACAGATTATCAAGGGCTTACTCTGCCACGTGGGGGAAATGCTTTGGTGGCCACAGATCTGAGCACCCACGATACGCTGTTCAGTTGGAAACTTGGCGCTGTGTATAAGCCTACGTTAAATAGCAGCATTTACGCTGCGTATGCAAAATCGCTGACTCCGCCCGGCAGCGCCAACTTTACCCTGTCTGAATCGGGCAATGACGCAATCAATGCCAAGCCTCAAGAAACCCATCATTATGAAGTAGGCAGCAAATGGGAGTTACTACAAGGCAAGCTGGCTTTGGCTGCTGCAGCGTATCGTACAGAAAATGAAAATCAATCGACTATAGATCCAATTTCTCAGCTTGCTGTACAAGAGGGTAAAAAACGGGTCGATGGCATTGAGTTGAGTGCCGTTGGTCAAATGACCGATAACTGGAATTTGTCTGCAGGCGTTGCACACATGAAAGTGAAACAACTGAATCAACGCTCATCAAGTGCCACAACCTTATCGGAACGTTGGTCGCCTGAATGGACTGCAAGTTTATGGTCAACCTACGACTGGGCGGGCTTTAAATTAGGTTTGGGCGCGCGTTATGTCGATGAACAAAAACGAGTTGTGACCGACAGCAACGCACCTGCCAACATGCCAAATATTCCAGGCTATGTCGTATTTGATGCATTGGTAGGCTACAACTTCAACAAAAATGCCTCGTTAAATTTAAACCTTTATAACCTTGCCGATAAAGAATACATCAGCACGTTAAACAATGGTGGTGGTCGCGTCGTTCTTGGGCAGCCACGCTCGGCAGCAATCAGCTTAAACTACAAGTTCTAAGTTATAGCAAATCTGTAGTAGCCCGCTTAAAACAGGCTACAGATTTAGATTCGAGCGATAGATTATTTTTCATACCATCTATTGCTCGAACTTTGCATGCCGAACAACGGTGTAGAATGTTCAGCAGTTTGAATTCAAACTTTTTCAGGAAGAATCGGTATGATGCTTCACATTCCAGAAGTCCTCAGCAAAGTGCAAGTCCAACAAATTCGTGCTGAATTGGACACCGCATCTGCATGGCAAAATGGTCAACTCAGTGCAGGTGCACAAGCACAGAAAATTAAACAGAATTTGCAGTTTGACCTGCAACATCCGAGCTATGCAACACTGTCACAAGACATCCTCAGCGCACTGAAACAACAGACTTTATTACAGTCGTTCGCGCTCCCTTTGCATATCCTCCAGCCGATGTTCAATTGTTATCAAAACACAGCAGCCTATGGCAATCATGTTGATAATGCCGTGCAATATTGCGCACAGGTACAACGTCCGATTCGCACGGATGTGTCCATGACCCTGTTTTTAAGTGAGCCTGAAGAATATCAGGGCGGTGAACTGATCATTGAAGATAGTTACGGTAGCCATGCGGTTAAACTCAATGCAGGCGATGCCATCGTATACCCTGCCACCAGTTTACATCGGGTTGAACCAGTAACAGTAGGCCAAAGAATTGCGGCATTTACTTGGTGTCAAAGTATGGTGAAAGATGACTGGCAGCGCAGTATGTTGTTCAATTTAGACATGACCATTCTGCAATTACGTCAACAACTTGGTGATACCGCAGAAGTATTGTCCCTGACTGCGCACTATCACAATCTGATTCGTCAATGGAGTCAATTATGAATACCGCACCATTGGCAGCCTTAAACCATATTCCCCCACATTTACAAACGATTGCCGACTATCAAAAACAGGCGAAACTACACTTGGATGCAGCCACATGGGCCAATTTAGAAGGCGCTGCGGGCGATGAATACAGTCTAAATAATAACCGAACTGCTTTTGCCAATATTCAATTATTACCACGTCACTTAAATTCTTTTAAAGATGCCAATACGCAGATTCAACTTTTAGGCGAACACTATCCCCACCCGATTTTTTTAGCCCCCGTGGCTTATCAACAGCTATTTCATCCGCAGGGGGAAATTGCCACAGCACAAGCAGCTTCCGCTATGCAAGCGCCCATGATTCTCAGTCATTTAAGCACCACCTCAGTGGCAACGCTTGATCAGGTTTCATCTGCGCCAAAATGGTTTCAACTGTATTGGCAAGGCAGTCGTAAAGCCGCTTTGGATTTGATTTTTCAAGCGCAACATTATGCCTATCAAGCCATTGTACTCACGGTTGATGCACCGCACATGGGTATTCGAGATCGGGAACGTCGCGCTTACTTTCAGTTACCCGCACATATTCAGGCAGTGCATCATCATCCTGTGAGTACAGCAACCCTCAAAGACAATCAGCATGCTCTATTTGATGGCTTAATGCAGCAAGCCGCCACATGGGAAGATATTGCTTGGCTAGTCCAACACAGCCCACTTCCTATTTTACTCAAAGGAATTTTACACCCTGCCGATGCACAACAGGCCTATCAATACGGCGTACAAGGGATTATTGTGTCTAATCACGGTGGTCGAGTTTTAGATACCTCAGTCAGTCCAATTCAAGTTTTAAGCACGATGCGAAAAATTTTACCGCACGATTTCCCTATTCTATTGGACAGTGGTATCCGTCGTGGCACAGATATTTTTAAGGCATTGGCCTTAGGGGCAAATGCAGTATTAATTGGACGGCCATATATTTATGGCTTGGCAGTTGCAGGTGCACTAGGGGCAGCACATAGCATCAAGCTCTTAAAAGAAGAATTTGAAGTGAGTATGGCACTCATGGGAACAAGCTGCATCGAACAGATTAACAACAGTTACATTTATCAGAAATAAAACAAATAACAGAAAAAATTTTCACAGCTAAGGCTATATTTGTAAAAAACAGGGAATTATTACCCTTGCAGATCCATTAACATACAGATATTGGTTTACAAGTGCCATGATTCGACTTTTAGCGATAGTCTCCTGAAATAGCTTGTAAATTGATAGAATAGACACAATCTATATTTATAGTAAGTTGCCGTTATCCACGACCGATGCAACCGCTACTATTCAAGGAGTTTTCACATGATGTTGGCAGATCCAAGCAAAAAATACCGTCGTATGTACCAGCGTGTCGACTTACCAGACCGCCAATGGCCAAATAACGAAATTACCAAAGCGCCAATCTGGATGAGTACCGACCTACGTGACGGTAACCAAGCGATCTTTGAGCCAATGAACATCGAACAAAAATTCAAAATGTTCCAAATGCTTGTGAAAATTGGTTTTAAACACATCGAAATTGGTTTCCCATCGGCATCTCAAGTTGACTTCGATTTCACCCGTAAATTGATTGAAGAAGGTCATATTCCAGATGACGTGTATATTGAAGTCTTGGTACAAGCGCGTGACCATTTAATCGCACGTACTTTTGAATCTTTACAAGGTGCTAAACGTGCGATTGTGCATATTTATAATGCCAACTCACCAACCTTCCGCAACAAAGTCTTGAATGTTGATGTTGCGGGTGCCAAACAATTGGCGATCAATGCAGCTAGCAAAGTCAAAGAATACGCAGCGAAGCAACCTGAAACAGAATGGGTATTCCAGTACAGCCCAGAATGTTTTACTGCAACTGAGTTAGAAGTGGCTAAAGATGTTTGTGATGCCGTGACTGAAATTTGGGAAGCATCGCCAACCAATAAAGTGATTTTAAACTTGCCTGCAACGGTAGAAGTGTCTACGCCAAACGTGTATGCCGACCAAGTGGAATGGATGCACCGCAACATTGCGCGTCGTGATGGCGTGATCATTTCAGTACACTGTCACAATGACCGTGGTTGTGGTATTGCCGCTTCTGAATTGGCCATCATGGCGGGTGCAGACCGTGTAGAAGGTTGTGTATTTGGTAACGGTGAGCGCACAGGTAACGTAGACGTTGCGGCAATTGCCTTGAACATGTACACCCAAGGTGTTGCACCTGAGTTGGATTTCTCAAACATCAACGAAATTATTGCAACAGTTGAAGAATGCACAGGCTTGCCAGTACACCCTCGTCATCCGTACGCAGGTGACTTAGTCTTTACTGCATTCTCTGGTTCACACCAAGACGCAATTAAGAAAGGTTTTGAGTTCCAGAAAAACGAAGAAATTTGGGATATGCCTTACTTACCAATTGACCCGAAAGATTTAGGTCGTGACTATGACGCAGTGATTCGTGTCAACTCACAATCGGGTAAAGGCGGTATTGCTTACTTGTTAGAATCGAACTACAACGTGACTTTGCCGCGTCGTTTACAAATCGAATTCTCGCAAATTGTGCAACAACGTACCGATGAACAAGGTACAGAAATTAGCGCAAGCGAAATCTGGAACTTGTTTAAAGAAACTTACGTTGCGGTAAAAGATGCGCAATATGCAACGCAAAACTACAAATTGTCTGATGAAAATGGCAATCAAGTCATTGAACTAGATGTTGTGGTAAACGGCGAAACGCAACGCTTACGCGGCGAAGGCAATGGTCCAATTTCAGCAATTTTGAATGCATTGCAATTGCCAATTGATGTCTTGAACTATGAAGAGCGCAGCATTAGCTCGGGCGCACATGCAAAAGCGTTGGCTTTAATTGAATTGCAAGTGAAAGGCACAGGTAAATCTGCCTTTGGTGCAGGGGTACATGACAACATCGTGACCTCATCTATTGATGCAATTATTGCCTGCACCAACCGCTTGATTGAACAAGGTGTGTTAAGCACAGATCAAGTGGTTGCAGCAGCAGTATAATCTTGCGCTAACATGTAAAAGCATTTTGAAAAGGATACCCCAAGTGGTATCCTTTTATTTATTCATCCTCAGGATTTAAGGCGAATTATTCCCGTGTCTTTTCCAGCTGACTCAGTAGGCATTGTTGTTCCAAAAAAATTCCAATTTGAAGAACCTTTAGAACTCGAATGTGGTCGTGTTCTGCCCCGCTTTGAACTCATGGTCGAAACTTATGGCACACTCAATGCCGATAAATCCAATGCGATTCTAATCTGTCACGCACTATCAGGGCATCATCACGCTGCAGGTTATCATCATGCCGACGATAAAAAAGCAGGCTGGTGGGATGCCTGTATTGGCCCAGGAAAAGCCATTGATACCAACCACTTTTTTGTGGTGGCCTTAAACAATATTGGTGGCTGCAACGGCTCTACGGGGCCCACATCACCCAACCCTGAAAATGACAACCGTCCTTATGGCCCTGACTTCCCTTTAGTGACGGTGCGAGATTGGGTCAAAACCCAAGCCATGCTGTCTGACCGTTTAGGCATTGAGGTTTGGTATTCAATTATTGGCGGCTCTTTAGGTGGCATGCAGGCTTTGCAATGGTCGGTTGATTATCCTGATCGTCTGAAAAAATGCGTCATTATTGCCAGTGCACCAAAACTCTCCGCACAAAATATTGCTTTTAACGAAGTCGCGCGTCAGTCGATTTTATCTGACCCAGATTTTCATCATGGGCGTTATTTGGAACATGACAGCTATCCAAAACGTGGATTGATTTTGGCGCGCATGGTTGGACACATCACTTATTTGTCTGAAGAAGCCATGAAACAGAAATTTGGTCGTGACTTAAAATCTGGCAAGTTTATGTATGGCTTTGATGTCGAGTTTCAGGTCGAAAGCTATTTACGCTATCAGGGCGAACAATTTAGCCGTAATTTTGATGCCAATACTTATTTAATTATGACCAAGGCACTCGATTATTTTGATCCTGCACGTGAATATGAACAGTCCTTACAAAAAGCCATGGCGAACACAAAATGCAAGTTTTTAGTGGTGTCTTTTACCACCGACTGGCGTTTTAGTCCTGAGCGTTCGCAGGAAATTGTGGATGCCTTAATTAGCAATCATAAGCCTGTCAGCTATTTAGATATTGATGCCGAACAAGGACACGATTCGTTCTTGTTCCCAATTCCACTATATGTAAAAGCCATGCGTGCATTTTTGGGTGGTACAGAACATCTTCAAGCAACCCCACAGGAGGCCGTGTAATGCGTCTTGATCAGCAACTTGCCGAAAAGTGGATTAAACCCAATTCTAAAGTACTCGATTTGGGTTGTGGCGATGGTGAACTGTTGGCACACATGAGCAAACAGCATAATATTCGTGCATACGGATTAGAAATTGATCAAGAAAAGATTGCAATTGCGATCAGTCGCGGGTTAAATATCATCCAACAAGACTTGAATTTGGGGCTTAGCCGCTTTGCCGACCAGTCTTTTGACTATGTGGTCATGGCACAAGCCTTGCAAGCAGTAGATGCACCTGACGTATTATTAAGAGATATGGTGCGTGTGGCTAAACAGGCAATTATTACCTTTCCAAACTTTGCGCATTGGAAGACTCGCTCTTTTCTCGCCTTAAAAGGAAAAATGCCTGTTTCAGACGCATTACCTTATATGTGGTACAACACCCCAAATATTCATTTATGTACGTTTCGTGATTTTGAGGCACTTTGTGCCGAAAATAATATTCGCATCATTAACCGACTTGCCGTGAATGGGAATCAACAAGATAGTTTACTCAGTAAGCATCTGCCTAATTTGTTTGGTGAAGTCGCAATTTATCGAGTGAGCGCTCTATGAAAAAACTATTATTAAGCACCACGCTATTGGTTGGACTGTTGAGCATTCAAGCCCATGCAGATTATGTTCCACCATCGTCTGTAGCAAGCCAAGCAGCACAATATTCTGTGATGGATATTAACGGCTTAACGAAAGCAGCCAAAGCAGGTCAAGCAGGCGCACAATTTTACTTAGCGACTAAATATCAACAAGGTAAAGACGTACAGCAAGACAGCCGTCAAGCGTTTGCTTGGTACAAAGCTGCGGCAGATCAAGGTTTATCTGCAGCGCAATTGAATGTAGGCCGTATGTTGGCAGATGGCATTGGCACGAAAAAAGACGAAGTCTTGGCACGTCAATATTTTGAAAAAGCAGCCAGCCGCGGCGACAACCGCGCAAGCTTTAACCTTGCCATGATGGAAGAACAAAAGAAAAACTATATGGGCGCATATCAGTGGTATGAATTATCTACCCGTGATGGCATGCTCGATAACAAAGTGATTTCTTTGTCTGAAGGTAAGAAAACTGCATTGGCAGCGAACTTGACCCAAGAACAAATTCGTCAAGCACGTGACCGTGCCGACAAGTGGATTCAAGCGCAATAAATCCAACCGCGTTTAATTTCATTAAAAGCACCTTCGGGTGCTTTTATATTTTATTCAAAATAAGCACGATGCATGGCCTGTAACAGTTCAGGGGTTAATGCTTCTACCGATGCAGAACCCAATACCGCGTCTATACCACAATGCGGGCAAATTGCGGTTTGCTCGTCATCGCACCACTCTTCAATTTCACTATAGTTAAAAATTTCAAGACAATAAAAGCAACCACAACGCTCACTTTGCTGAAGTAATGCGCGATGCTGACTTGAATCACGATATAGTTCTGAAATCTTGCTCACACTTACCCCCTTCTACTTTTTAAAAATAAATCTATGCAAGATTAACCTTTTAAATCTGAAAAATCCGTTAAAATATGCCCTATTGTTTTCAATTTAGATCTAAATTATGACTGCAACTGATTGGCGCGCTCAAGGCACTTTGGTTTTAGCAAGCAACAACAAAGGCAAAATTGCAGAATTTGAAACCCTGTTTGCGCAATTAGACTTGCCTGTGCAAGTGATTCCGCAAGGTCAATTGAATATTGAAGATGCGGTTGAAGATGGTTTGAGCTTTGTTGAAAATGCCATTTTAAAAGCTCGCCATGCCGCAAAAATTTCAGGCAAGCCTGCCATTGCCGATGATTCAGGTTTATGTGTGCCAATTTTAGGTGGTGCACCAGGCATTTATTCTGCACGTTTTGCAGGCGAACACGGCAATGATGCTGCCAACAATGAAAAACTGCTCAATAAACTCAAACCACTACGTCAAGATGGTGAAGCCATTGAAGGCATGTTTGTCTGTGTTTTAGCCTTGGTTGAACATGCCGATGACCCACTCCCTAAAATATTTCAGGGGATTTGGAAAGGGGAAATTTTAGCAGAAACCCGTGGTGAAAATGGTTTTGGCTATGACCCACTGTTTTGGTTACCTGAATTGGGTGTGTCGAGTGCTGAGATGTCGAAAGCAGAAAAAAATAAAATCAGCCATCGTGGTCAGGCCATGCAACAGTTTAAAGATAGCCTACAAGCTTAATTGCATGAACATCTATTAAGTCGAATCTTAATTGCTCAAATACAACAGCCTGCGGTCATGTACAGGCTGTTTCTTTTTCCAAATTTATATTCTTTAATCCCCTGTCTTTAAATCGCAACACATTCGTCACCGCATTGTCATACAGACCTGTTGAGATAGGCTCAACTATTGAGAGGTCTAAATCATGGCAGGATTATCTATTTGGCACGTGCTGATTTTTGCAATTGTGGTCATTTTATTATTTGGTACATCTAAACTGAAAAATTTGGGTAAAGATGTCGGTGGTGCAGTCAAAGATTTTAAAAAATCAATTAAAGACGATGAAGCTGAAACCGCTCAACTCAAAGAACCGCGTACCATCGAACATCAGGCCAACAGCAGTGATGTCAATTCGACAGTAAAACACTAAGGCTGAGGGTTTGAGATTATGCTCAATATTGGAATGACGGAACTGCTGATTTTCGGCATCATTGCATTATTGGTGCTGGGTCCTGAAAAACTCCCTGAAGCAGCGCGTTTTGTCGGCAAGTGGTACGCTAAAATTAAACGTATGGTCAGTAATGTTCAAAATGACATTGACCGCGAATTGCGTTTATCTGAATTACGCGAGCAAATGCAGCAAGAAATGGCGCGTATTCAGGAACTTGAAGCAAAGATGCAAGCACAAATGCATGAAATGCAGCAAGAAAAAATATTTGAAGATATAACTGCAAAAAGCACACATTCCCCGCATGCCGTATCAAAAAATACCTTACAACAGCATCATTACACCTTGGTTTTAAATACTGAAAAAACCTCTGCTGTGTTACTCCCTAAAACTAAAATGACATCACATTCAAATTTATCTGCGCTACAACATACTACAGCGCCCTATACTGAAATGAAGGTTGCAGTATGAGCCAATCAAACGCTTCTGAGCTTTCGCATTTGCCTGTGAAGGCAGAGCAAGCCGCATTAGAAGAAATGCCAATTACCAAGCACTTGATGGTGCTGCGTAATCATCTTTTTAAAATTGTAGGGCTTATTCTTGCCTTATTCTTCTGTTTATTGCCCTTTGCCAATAAAACTTATCAAGTATTGTCGGAACCATTACGTGCACAGTTGCCACATACATCAACCATGATTGCGACTGATGTTACCGCAACCTTTATGGCGCCGTTTAAACTAAACTTTTTTGTCGCGCTGTTCATTGCGATGCCATTTATTTTGTATCAGATTTGGGCATTCGTAAAACCAGCGTTATATGAAAAAGAAAAAAGTTTGGCGCTGCCTTTGCTGATCGGCAGTATTTGCTTGTTCTATATCGGAATTAGCTTTGCTTACTTTGTCGCCTTGCCATCCATTCTGCACTTTTTCATTAGCGTTTCCCCTGAAACAGTCGCCCCGATGACCGACATTAATAGCTATCTTACGTTTTGTTTGAAGCTGTTTTTGGTTTTTGGTTTTACCTTTGAGATTCCAATTGTCACACTTTTGCTGATTATGATTGGTGTCGTGTCTACGCAAACTTTGGTTGAAAAACGTCGCTTTATTATTGTTGGCTGTTTTTTTGTGGCCATGTTTGTCACACCGCCAGACGCTTTATCGATGATCATGCTTGCCATTCCGATGTGGATGCTGTTTGAAATTGGTTTGTTTTTTGGCAAATTAATTGAGAAGCGCCGAGTCAGTCACAGCTAATCTAAAATATTGAATTTTAAAAAGAAGCACATGGTTGCTTCTTTTTTTGTGCGTGTAGATCACAACTGAACGGATTTAATCAGTTTGACACATAAGCTTAACCCGCATGTCATGTTTAGCCACTAATTTACATATAACTTTCAAACGACTAAGCAATTTGCTAGGAAAAAAAATGACTGATTTTATGCCTTACAATGAAGATCAAGAGTTAGATAATAACACTTCAGACAATACGCACTTTCGTGACATTCTAGAACAACGCATGAGCCGTCGCAGTTTAATTAAAAAAACTGCAAGCGGTGCAGCAGCTTTAGCTTTAGCTTCTTCTTTATCTGCATGTAGTGATGATGATGAAGATACAAATGTAACACCACCAACAAGTAAAGAAGAACCCTATACCAAGCCTGAAACATTAACATTTAAAGCTGTAGATAAAAATTTAAATGATATTGTTACTGTTCCTGAAGGTTACCAAGCAACTGTATTATATGCTTTAGGTGACTCAATCAATCCTTCTTATAGCAATTGGAATGCAGATGCAGATGTTCCATCTGGCCCAAGTTTCCAATTCCGCTCTGGTGACTGTCACGATGGCATGAGCTATTTTGGCTTAAGTACTAAAACTGGTCGTTATGATGAAAATGCATCAGATCATGGCTTATTGGTTTTGAACCACGAATATATCAACCAAACCTTCTTACATCCAAAAGGCGCAACTAAAAAGGATGGACGTCGCCCAGAAGATGAAGTGATTCGTGAAGTAAATGCACACGGTGTTTCAGTCGTTCATATTAAGAAAAATGCTGAAACTCAAGCTGTAGAGATTGTGAAGTCATCACCATTTAACCGTCGTATTACAGCTTCGACTGTCATGGATTTTGCAGGGCCTGTAGCTGGTTCTCCATTACTGCACACAGCATTCTCTCCCGCTGGTCGTCAAACTCGAGGCACACAAAATAACTGTGGTAATGGTTATACACCATGGGGCACTTATTTAACTGCTGAAGAAAATTTTATTGGTTATTTCCAACGCTCAGGTACAGACCAATACTCAGCCCGTAGTGAAGCTGAAAAAATAGCACTTAAACGCTATGGCTTAGGCTTAGAGATCTCTTATCAAACTGAAAAAAATGCAGACGGTAGTGTTAAACGTGATGCGAAAAACAACATCATTTATATTTTAGATGCTGATGGTAAAAAAATTCCAGAACGCGATGAGCAAGATCGCATCGTGTATTTGAATAAATCTTCACGCTATGGTTGGGAAACAGCAGAAGCTGGTTTTGAATCTCAAGACATGTATGATCGTTGGGCTGCTAACGTAACCAAAGAGTCTGCAACTCAAGACTATCGTAATGCGCCAAATACATTTGGCTGGATTGTAGAAATTGATCCATTCGATAGCCGCTCAAACCCAGTAAAACGTACTGCATTAGGTCGTTTTGCTCACGAAGACTGTCGCGCCAGCCGCGCAATTGAAGGGCAAAAATTTGCATTCTATATGGGCGATGACTCGCGCGGTGAGTACATCTACAAATTTGTATCAGATGCAACATGGGATCCTAAAGATGTGAATGGTGGTTATCGAGCTGGCGACAAATATATGAATTCAGGGAAATTCTATGTCGCTAAATTTAATGCATCAGGCACAGGAGAGTGGATTGAACTGGCTTATGGTAAAAATGGCTTAACCGAAACAAACGCTATTTACCCATTTAGCTCACAAGCGGATGTCCTTACTTTTGCTCGTCTTGCAGCAGATGCTGTAGGAGCTACAAAAATGGATCGTCCAGAATGGGTTGCTGTAAACCCTGAAAATGGTGAAGTGTACGTGACTTTAACCAATAACTCGAACCGTGGTTCAAGCTATGCAACAGATCCTGCAAACCCACGTAACTACACCGATCCTGAAGGTGGTAAAGGTAACGTCAATGGTCATATTATCCGCTTTAAAGAAGAGAATACTGCAGCAACATCATTTGAATGGGATATCTATCTATTTGGTGCTGAAGCAAGTATGGATCCGACAATTAACCTTTCTAATTTAAGCGATGCAAACGACTTCTCAAGTCCAGATGGTATGTGGTTTGACCCACGTGGTGTTCTTTGGATTCAAACAGATGATGGCGCATATACAGATGTTACAAACTGTATGATGTTAGCAGCACTACCTGGTCAAGTTGGTGATGGCGGTGTTGTAAAAACTGTTGGTGATCAAAGTACAATTGCTGGTGCTCAAGTCACCGATAAAAACTTACGTCGCTTCCTTGTTGGGCCAAAAGAATGTGAAATTACAGGTGTAACCATGACACCTGACTACAAAGCAATCTTTATTAACGTTCAGCACCCAGGTGAAGATTCAAAGAGTTTTGATGCGCCAAGCAGCCATTGGCCTGCAACACAAACTGACATGAACAATAAAACTGCACGTCCTCGTTCAGCAACGGTTGTCATCACCCGTAAAGACGGCAAAGCAATTGCTGGATAACATCCATAAATTAAAAATGCCGACATCACGTCGGCATTTTTTATGCCTCAATGTTCAACTGTTGCTGCACAATATCTCCCTTTTGCTCACCATATTGTGTTTTTTCCAGCCATGTAAATTGCTGCGCCTGCATACGTAAAAAATTGGAACAACGTGTACCGTAAAGTGGACTTTGAATAAAAGTCGATGACAACAACGCTTCCATCTCCAATGAAATCCCTGTTTGCGGTAACAATTCAGATGCAACTTTGCGTTCATCTTGCAAAATATCCCACGCCGCAGCATTTAGCTCTGCCGTTGCAAGATCAGGCAATTGCAGCATCGGTAAAAACTCCTGCGTAAAGCGTTTGCGTAAGCGTGCAGTTTTCTCCCAAGGGTCACTCATCAATCCATTCGACACCACATAAACGCCTTTAGCTAAAACCTGCGGTGCTTCTCCACGGTTACTCATGTACACCGCTTGAGTGGTGTCACCCACAAATAAATTAAAACCTGCATATTCACATTGCTGTTTTTCTAAGGCTTGCGCAAAACGGATAGGTGTTTGCTCAGATTCTAAAAAAGCCTGAATAATATGCCCACGTGAAGTTGGATATTCACGAACATCATTCGCATCACGATAATTGGTAATCACAGCCCAGCGTCCCGATGGGGTAATGCCCATCCACGTACCGCCCGATTCTAAATCTTGCCCTGCAACAATTGGACTATCAGACCATGCTGCCAGTGCTGCTGTCGGACGCCGATAGAACTCATCTCGATTTGAAATCAAACACAGTGGTGTGTCTGTCAAGACCTGCCAAGCCAATGCCACAATACACATAATTTAAACTCTTGATCTTTACACATTGAATGTACAACATTTTTCATCACATTCAGCTAAAATCTGTGCAAAACAGAATCACAAGGAACAGGAATGCTCACCTATCCAAATATTGACCCCGTTGCTATTTCGCTCGGGCCTTTACAAGTCCATTGGTATGGCTTGATGTATTTACTGGCATTTTTATTTGCATGGGGTTTGGCAACTTACCGTGCCAAACAACGTGGCTGGACACCAGACATGGTTTCCGACCTGATTTTTTACGGCGCTTTGGGCGTGGTGATTGGTGGACGTGTCGGTTATGTGTTTTTCTACGGCTTTGAACAATTTTTGGAAAATCCACTGTGGTTATTCCAAGTCTGGACAGGCGGCATGAGTTTCCATGGCGGCTTTCTGGGCGTGATTTTAGCCATGCTGTTCTGGTGTAAAAAATACAAAATGACGTGGTTTCAAACTTTGGATTTTATTGCCCCATGTGTACCTACAGGTCTAATGTTTGGTCGTATTGGTAACTTTATTGGGGGCGAGTTGTATGGTCGCCCTGTGACTGATCCTAACTTTGCATTGGGGATGATTTTCCCGACCGATCCTTTACAATTGGTACGTCATCCATCGCAATTGTATCAAGCCTTATGTGAAGGTCTAATCCTGTTTATTGTACTGTGGTGGTTTAGTTCAAAGCCACGTCCACGCATGGCAGTGTCTGCCCTATTCCTGATTGGTTATGGTTTGGCGCGCTTTGTTGTCGAATTTTTCCGCGAACCCGATCATGGTCAGCTCTTTATTGCATGGATGAGTAAGGGACAATTCCTGAGCTTACCAATGATTTTGGTCGGTTTCTGGATGATGTGGTATGCCTATCAAAAGAAAATTTATGATTGGGGGCCGCAAAAAAACAGCTAAGCTACTACCCATTTAAATGCAGGTTTCATCCATTCAGGCGAAGTCAATCTTCGCCTTTTTTATGCTACAGTGCTATCTATTACTTACACTTTTCAGACATCAATATCTCACATGCTTGAATTTTGGTTTAACCCACAGATTACCGTCAAAAAGAAAATTGCCCTGCTAATGCTGATCGCGCTGGTCACTGCAGCGTTATATTTCTTAGAACCCTTAAAGCTCGATGCGATTTTAATGTTTCTAGCGGCAGGTCTTGTTTTTTTAATTTGTCGTTACTGCAAAATTCATTTTACTGCCCAACATCCAACAGGTTGGTTAGCACGATTATTGACTTGGATTCCGCTAGCGTTGTTACTCGCACTGATTTTTATGCAGATTCAACACGGTGAAATTTTACTGTCGGGTGCACAAGGCATTGGCTTTACCGCTTTGGCAATTTGCCTGTTTTCACCACTGTCATTGCTGCATCAACATCACACTTCCGACTCACAATAAAGTCATAACTTTAAAAACTCTGCTATTATTCTTTCTGATTTACTGGGCATCGAATCGCCCAACCAAAAATATTCACTTTTGCTTGACCAGAGAACGCTATGCGCCAGTATTTAGACCTACTCCAACATATTCTTGACCATGGTGGCGACAAAGGTGACCGTACCGGAACAGGTACGCGTTCTGTATTTGGGCATCAAATGCGTTTTAACCTTGCGCAAGGTTTTCCACTGCTGACCACCAAAAAAGTGCATTTCCGCTCTATCGTGATTGAGCTGTTATGGTTTTTAAAAGGCGATACCAACGTCAAATATCTACAAGAACATAAAGTCAGTATTTGGGATGAATGGTCTACCGCAGAACAAACCGCACGCTTTGGTCGTCCTGAAGGTGAACTTGGTCCAGTGTATGGACATCAATGGCGTAATTTTGGCGCAACACAAAAAGCCGATGGGTTATATGAGCAAGATGGTTTTGATCAAATTGCATGGCTAATCAATGAAATTAAAACCAATCCAAATTCACGTCGTTTAATCGTGTCAGGCTGGAACCCGAATGAAGCAGGACAAGTGGCTTTACCGCCTTGCCATACTTTATTCCAGTTTTTTGTGCACAACGGCAAACTCTCATGCCAGTTATATCAACGCAGTGCCGATGTGTTTTTAGGTGTACCTTTTAATATTGCCAGCTATGCTTTACTGACCCACATGATCGCACAAGTCTGTGATTTAGAAGTCGGAGATTTTGTATGGACAGGTGGCGATACGCATTTATATGCCAACCACTTTGAACAGGCACAGTTACAGCTATGCCGTGAACCATTGGCTTTATGTCAGTTAAAACTCAATCCTGAAATCAAGGATATTTTCGACTTTAAATTTGAAGATATTGAAATTGTTGGCTATGAGTCACATCCTGCAATTAAAGCGCCTGTCGCAGTTTAATTACCTGTTGCTAGATTTAGCATCTCAACATTTAAAGGATCTGAACATCCCTAAAACACTTTGCAGACTAAGAAAATACGAGCCGAATTATGTCATTTCAAAATTTAGAAGTTGTACACGTGGTCGCTATGGATCAACAACGCTGCATTGGTCAAGGTAACCAATTGCCGTGGCATATTTCGGCAGACTTAAAACACTTCAAAGAAATCACCCAAGGTGGCGTGGTGATTATGGGACGCAAAACCTTGGAGTCGATGGGACGCACTCTCCCTAAGCGTGTGAATTGGGTGATTACCCGCGATTCAAACTGGTCATTTGAAGGCACAAAAGTCGCACACAGTATTGAAGATGCGTTGCAACAAGCTGTTGCAGATGTACACGCCTCAGAAAAACCAAACACTTTATTTATTATTGGCGGCGGTGAAATTTTTAGCCAAACCATGCCGCTTGCTGACCGTCTGGAACTGACGCATATTGAGCTGGATGTGCAGGGAGATGCGCATTACCCTGCCATTCCTGCCGAATTTAAAAAAGTAGCCTCTGAACAGCATGTCGATGAAAAATCAGGCATTGCCTTTGAGTTTGCCCGCTACCAAAAATAATGCTGACAGCCTTGGCAATCTTTGATTATGATGACTTAAACGGAATTTAACTTGTCTCAGGAATGGCGGATGCTGCATTTCATCTTCAGTTTAGGTGTCATTCTTTCTTCTATTTGGCTGAGTATGGCCTTATGGATTCATCAGCCTTTGGGTTGGTTAATGAGCCGTGTGCTGATTGGGACTTGGCTAGCCTTCACCCTCAGCATTTTGGGCATTTATATCACTCAGCATTTGCTCAGTCGCAATCAGGATATTTTGGTTTATCTTTTGGGTTTTACCTTGGGGCTGTTTTGGTATTTTGGGATGGATGCCAAGCAAGACCGTGACTGGAACCCTGAAGTAGCCCGTATGCTGCATTATGAACAAGTACAAGATCAGGTCACGCTGCACAATGTCCGCAATTTTGACTGGCATGCCGATGGTCGCTATACCGAACGTTGGGAAACCCGCCAATTTAACCTGAAACAGATTACGGGGGTGAATATCATCACCTCTTACTGGATGGGGCCAAAAATTGCGCATACCTTAGTCAGTTTTGACTTTGCCGATCAAGCGCCACTCACCTTTTCCATTGAAATTCGCAAAGAAAAACACGAAGAGTTTTCTGCGATTGGTGGCTTCTTTCGGCAATATGAACTCAGCCTTGTCGCTGCCGATGAAAAAGATATCATCTACACCCGCAGCAATATTCGGGGTGAGCAAGTTTATTTTTTCCCGATCCAGCTCAATCCACAAGAAGCACAAGCACTGTTTCAGGAATATCTGCATAAAGCCGATGCTTTAGCCGCCAAAGCGCGTTGGTATAATACGTTGACCAGTAATTGCACCACGCTGCTGTTTGACATGATTCAGGCAGTATCTCAAAAACGTTTCCCTGCCGACTATCGTCTGTTTGCTTCGGGTTATTTACCCAATTATTTATATGATTTGCATGCGCTGGATCATCGTTGGGATATGCAAACTTGGTATCAACGTGCCCACATTAACCCACGTGTGGAAAACTTAAAAGATATCCACAGCCAAGACTTTTCCGCGCTCATTCGACAAGGCGTGCAGCTCGATTCTTCAGCAAACATCAGCACGCCTTATTCGCATCCGACTTATCAGAACAAAGTGCTGCCCTGACCTATTTTGGTCATTTTGCGCAGATACAATCAATTCAGAGAAAAAACCCCACCATATCTTGGAAAAAGTTGCAGCAAACATACAAATTTAACTAGAGCCACGGCGCATAATTTGTTTAGATAGCAACAATTTCAAAAAATTAGAGATCATTCCATGCTAAAAAAATACTTCGGGATCACCTTATTGGGTGCAATGATTGCTTTATCAGGATGTGAAACTATGCCAACTCAAACGAGTGCAAGCCAAATTAGCGCAATCAATCAAGCCAACTTAGTACAACGTACATGGACTGCTACGCAATTGGGCAACAGCATGTTAAAAACAGAAGCAAACCGCCAAAACTTGCCATATTTAAACTTTGATGCCACCACACAAACAGTCTCAGGTTCAGATAGTTGTAACCGAATCAACGCTAGCTATACCGCAGGACGTGACACCCTACAATTGGGTCAATTGGCGACCACGCGAATGGCTTGCTTAAATAACAACAACTTAGATCAGAAATTTCATGAAGCCCTCAATAAAGTGACACATTATCAGGTCTATGGCAAAACTCTAAAATTGCTAGATCGTCATGGAAATTTACTCATTCAATTTGAAACACCAACGGCTGTACGTTAATGTCTAAGTCTAACCATAAATAGGCTTAAAATGGTTTATTCATAAAATATAAGGACAAAATCATGCAACAAGCATTGTTTGGTGGCGGATGTTTCTGGTGTGTCGAAGCCGTATTTTTACAACTGCAAGGCGTAGAAAAAGTCACCAGCGGTTATGCAGGTGGACATACCTTACACCCAAGCTATGAAGATATTTGCCGTGGCGACAGCGGACATGCAGAAGTCATTTTGATTGATTTTGATGAGCAGCAGATCAGCTATTCACAATTACTTGAGGTGTTTTTTGCCACACACGACCCAACCACATTAAACCGTCAGGGCAATGATGTTGGCACACAATACCGCTCTGTGATTTATTATTTAGATGCTACACAGCAACAAGCTGCCGCCGAGATGATTGCAGCCTTACAAGCTGAAGGTGTGAATGTTGTGACTGAACTCAGTGCAGCCCCTGAATTTTACCCTGCGGAAGACTATCATCAGAATTTTTTTGCCAAAAATCCAAATCAGGGCTACTGCAATTTTTCCATACCACCGAAACTGAATAAATTACGCAGTAAATTTCAGCATTTAATCAAAGTATAACCTTCGGATTTAAAAGCAATTATAAAACGGTGATGCTCATCTTTTGGGGCATCACCGTTTACACCGCTATTTATTTCACAAAAGTCGTCCAGACAAATGCCTGAGTACGTCCTTGTAAGGTCATCTTCAACTGATCGCCCGACTGTAATGCTGCCACCCCTGCAGGTGTACCAGTCATTACCACATCACCAGGTTCTAAACTAAATACTTGACTAATATCTGCCAACAATGCCGCAATATCAAAAATCAATAAACTGGTATCGCCTTGCTGACGTAATTCATCATTAATGTCCAAACGATATTGCACGTTTTTCCAGTCCTGAATTTCCGATACATCCACCCAATCTGCCAACACACAAGAACCGTCAAACGCTTTGGCTCGTTCCCACGGCTGTCCTTTTTTCTTGAGTTCATCCTGCAATTCACGCAAAGTTAAATCCAAGCCCAAAGTCACTGCACTTACAGCATCCAATACTTTGGCAGGATCTGTGTCTGCATTTAAAGGCTGGTCAATGCGTAAACTCAATTCACATTCATAGTGACAATTGCCCCAGACCTTATTCCACGTAATCCCATCACTTAAACTGCGTAAACTGCTTGGCGGTTTAATAAATAACACAGGATGATCAGGTACAGCATTACCTAATTCTTTGGCATGGTCTGCATAACTGCGACCGACACAGACAATTTTAGATGGACGTGTACTCATGATCATCCTCAAATAACTCGTAAATTGGGAAAATTAAAACTTACTTTTTAAAAGTATTTTCAAAAACCGTTTGTTCTGCAGGCAGATTAAATGCACGTTTCGGTACAATCACCACTGTACGATTTTTTAATTCCAGCATATAGGTGAGTTTACCCACAGCGAAATTTTGCACCTCGTTATAATGAAATACCTGTTTACGACCATTGGCATACAGCTCGGCATAGTCCTGAAATAAATCAATGCCTTGCTCGCTTTTTCCAAATTGGTATTTTACAAACTGGCGTTTAAACATCATTGGCAAAAACCAATAACGCATTAAAGTTTGCAAGATTAAAAAGAAAGCACCGAGTGCAACATAATAGCGACCTACCCCATCGAAGCCCAAATAAAAGCCCCAAGCAATAATCGCCACACTAATCAACGGTGTAATAAAACGGGTAAATTGTTTTTTACCAAAAGTCGCAAGGGCAAAGCCGTCTTGAGATTCTTCTAAATTTAAAAAATAGCGCAAAGACAATGCTGGCTGCGTGTCAGACATAAGCTCATCATCAAGTCATTCAAATTGAGCTAAATCTTACACTAGATTGAGCACTTTCCTTATTTTTTTCGTGTTTATTCGCTCAAAGCCAGACGTAAAACAATGGTCATGCTTTTGACACAGAAATTTCATCATTTTTAGATAGTGTAGATGCAAAAAAACCGCATCAAAAGTGCGGTTTTTTATTTCAAGTTGGTGCGCTCAGAGAGATTCGAACTCCCGACCCCTTAGTTCGTAGCCAAGTGCTCTATCCAGCTGAGCTATGAGCGCGACGACTTGATGGGGTGCATTATACGTGTTTTTTTCTGGCTGTTAAGTATTAATTCATCATTTTGCAATCAAATGCACAGATATTGGACGATTCAAAAGAATTTTAACGTAAAACCATGAGTACGCTATTCTTTTTAATAAACTGATTATTGTTTGAGTTTACTAAATTTCAGGCACAAAAAAACCGCATTTAAGCGGTTGATTGTTCAAGTTGGTGCGCTCAGAGAGATTCGAACTCCCGACCCCTTAGTTCGTAGCCAAGTGCTCTATCCAGCTGAGCTATGAGCGCATTACTTGTTTGCCAATTTAGGCGATACGTTACTGTTCAGTTTACTTATTGGTGCGCTCAGAGAGATTCGAACTCCCGACCCCTTAGTTCGTAGCCAAGTGCTCTATCCAGCTGAGCTATGAGCGCGACATAAGTAAAGCGTGGCGGTGAGAGAGGGATTCGAACCCTCGATACAGTTACCCGTATGCGTCCTTAGCAGGGACGTGGTTTCAGCCACTCACCCATCTCACCGTAACGTGCCGCCATAATACAAATTAAGTGCTAGCACTGCAAGCTTAGACACCACAATTTTTGCATATTTTTGCTCAATTAAATATTTTTTAAACAATTTTCAGGATTCATCACCAGAATTGCGCCTGAACTTTTGGCAATCACTACACAAAAACCAGAAACATCGTAAAATAACGACAGAAAACACATTATTGCAATCATTTACGTGCAGTCTTCACGTACATGACTTATGCTAAACCTATCTTCTGACACGAAGTTTATTCCATGATGAAAAATTGGGTCGATCCTGAAGCAAAAGCTGAAGCCGAACGTTACGAAAATCCTATTCCAAGCCGTACCTTAATCTTAGAAACCATTGAAACACTGCAAGCGGCACAGTCACATGCAGACTTGGTTGAGCATTTCGCCATTGCCGATCAAAAAAGTATTGATGCGTTAAGCCATCGTTTAATTGCCATGGTGCGTGATGGTCAGCTTATGAAAGATGGATTCAAGTTCCAGCTGGCTGCAGAACAACCGACTCATGACGCCACGGTGTACATCAACAGTAAAGGTTTAGGCACAGCCAATATTGCAGGTCATGAAGATATTTTATTGCCTGAACGTGAACTACGTTTGGTGTTTAATGGCGATCAAGTCAAAGTCCGCCAGACTTCGGTAGATCGTAAGGGCAAGGCATGGGGCTTTATTACCGAAGTCACTCAGCGTCGTGTCAAACAAATCATTGGTAAATTGTCAGAATACGATGGTGAATATTTTATTCAGCCTGCTCAACCAAATAGCCATCAACCCATTACCCTTGAAAAAGAATTAATTGAACATGCCCAAGTCAAACTGGGAGATTCTGTTCGCATTGCCATTGACGACTATCCAACCCGTGAAGAATTTGCCACAGGACATATTATTCAGTCGATGGCAGACAAAGCTGAAACTGAAATTATTATCCCGCAAACCATTTTAGAGTTTGGTTTGCCCTATGAATTTCCTGAAGATGTCATTCAGGAAGCTGAAAGCTTTCAGGAACCGACTGCCCAAGATCGTGAAGGACGTATTGATTTACGCGATTTACCCTTAGTCACCATTGATGGTGAAGATGCCCGCGACTTTGACGATGCGGTGTACGCCGAAAAACGTCCAGGCGGTGGCTACCGTGTCGTGGTCGCCATTGCCGATGTCAGCCATTATGTCCGCCCAGGCAAACCATTAGATCATGAAGCTCAGCAACGTGGGACTTCGGTGTATTTCCCACATTTTGTATTGCCAATGTTGCCTGAAGCTTTATCGAATGGCTTATGTTCGCTCAATCCGCAGGTTGACCGTTTATGTATGGTCTGCGATTTAAAACTGTCACGCGCAGGTCGAGTCACAGGTTTTGAATTCTATCCATCGGTCATGCATTCCAAAGCACGTTTAACCTATACCCAAGTGGCACAATATTTTGAGGGTGATAGTGCGGCAATTCCAGAAAATCGGGAGGTGCGCAAATCATTAAATACCCTGTTCCAACTGTATCAAGTGCTGAAAGGTTTACGTGCTGAACGTCATGCCATGGAGTTTGAAACCGTTGAAACCTACATGACCTTTGATGAGTTAGGTGGAATTAAGGAAATTTTGCCGCGCACCCGTAACGATGCGCATAAACTGATTGAAGAATGTATGTTACTCGCCAACGTCGCAGCAGCAGAATATGCACTCAAACATGATGTGCCGATACTGTACCGTGTGCATGAACCGCCAGAGTTTTCACGTATTCAAAAAGTCCGTGATTTTGTCAAATTACTTGGGCTACATTTCCCAGAACAACCAACTCAGGCCGACTATCAAGCGGTGATTGAAGCCACTAAAGATCGTATTGATGCGCCAAGTATTCACGCGGTGTTATTACGTTCCATGATGCAGGCCTATTATGGTGCCAACAATGCAGGACACTTTGGTTTAGCTTATGATGCCTACACGCATTTCACTTCACCAATTCGCCGCTACCCTGACCTGTTATTACACCGTGCCATTAAAGCACATTTACAACACAAGCCATCCCCACTTTCGGGCGCAGCTTTAGATAATGCAGGCGAGCATTATTCTGCAACCGAACGTCGTGCCGATGAAGCTTCGCGCTCTGTCACCACATGGCTAAAATGCCACTATATGCAGCAGCATTTAGGTGAAGAATTTGTGGGCATAATTTCTGCAGTGGCAGAATTCGGTCTATTTGTTACTCTCAAAGACCTTTATGTCGATGGCATGATTCATGTCAGCCAGTTAGGCGATGACTTCTTTGTATTTGATCAAGCAAGTCAAAGTCTAATTGGACAAGCACGTGGTCAAAGCTTTAGCTTAGGCGATGAAGTCAAAATTAAAGTGGCGGCTGTGAATTTAGAAGACCGCAAAATTGATTTTGAACTTATGCAACAACTCACCCATGCAGGTCGTGCTATTCGTATGCGCGCACCGCGCGTGGCAAAACCGTTCAGCCGTGAAGCCACTGAAGAAGTTTTTTCTGAGCGTCCAAGCAAGGCGACTTTAAGTGAAAACGGTGAGCAACCTGTGCCGAAGAAAAAGCCAAAAAGCAAACCGAGCTCTTACGGTAAAAAAACCTCAGCGAAGTCGGAAGCTAAACCGAAAGACAAAGCCAAAAAAAAGACCAAGGTGAAAAAGAAAAAAGCCAATGCCAAGTCTAAATTGGACTAGCATCAACTATTTTCAACTTCTTTCTAACAACTTCAAAAAGAGCTACGGCTCTTTTTGTTTTTGGGGATCGCGTCAAACAGCCGTATTGTGCTGAATTTATCACCTTGATTAGCTAAATCTGCGCTTATGCCTTGATTTCAGCCCTCAAAAGCC
Source organism: Acinetobacter sp. Swhac1 (assembly GCF_013390985.1). Lineage (NCBI taxonomy): Bacteria > Pseudomonadati > Pseudomonadota > Gammaproteobacteria > Moraxellales > Moraxellaceae > Acinetobacter > Acinetobacter sp. Swhac1. Next base: position 58,970 of record NZ_JACASN010000009.1, read on the forward strand.
CTACATCTATAAATCATGAAAGAAATTTAGATGGCACTCAAAAAATGAAATTACAGCAAGCAACTTTACCTGTTCCCCAATTTGATCAAATTACACTGGCAGATTTAAAACAAAAAATTGAGCATGCCATTCAGCAGGGACAAAACTTTTTAAATAATCTGACTGCAGTACCTGAAAATACGACGGCGCAATTAAATGTTTTAGAACAGATTGATCAGCTCGAAAATAACATGAGCGAAGCATGGGGCGTGCTGTCACATTTAAATGCGGTCATGAATAATCCTGAAACCCGCGAAGTGTATCAAGCGCTGTTACCAAGTTTAAGCGACTACTACACTCAATTGGGTCAGCACACGGTGTTGTATCAAAGCTATCAACATATTCACGACGCCAACACCTTTAAAGATTTGCCTGCTGCACAACAAAGCGCAATTCAACTGGCATTGCGCGACTTTAAACTGTCAGGTGTGGCCTTAGAAGGTGAAGCTAAAAAACGCTATGCTGAAATTTCAGCGCGTTTATCGCAACTGTCATCAGACTTTTCCAATCATGTGTTGGATGCCACCCAAGCCTATTACAAAGTATTGTCCGAAGATCAGCTCAAAGGTTTACCGCCAAGCAGCGTTGAATTGCTGAAACAATATGGTCAGCAACGCGAATTAGAACAAGCTGTGGCAACACTGGATATTCCTGCCTATTTAGCCATTATGACCTATGCCGATCATCGTGCTTTGCGCGAAACCTTGTATCAGGCATACACTACTCGCGCGTCCGATCAATCAGCCCAGTCTGAATTTGACAACACCCCGATCATGGAAGAAATCTTGCGTTTACGTCAAGAAATGGCGCAATTGCTCGGTTTTAACAACTATGCAGAATTATCCCTTGCCAGCAAAATGGCACCAAGTGTCGAAGCAGTCGATCAATTCCTGCGTGAACTGGCAGAACATGCGCGAGCACCTGCAGAACAAGAAATTGCCGAACTCAAAGCCATTGCCGCCCAAGATGGGATTGATACCTTACAACCGTGGGATACAGGCTACTATTCTGAAAAATTAAAATTACAGCAATTTAACCTTTCACAAGAAATGTTAAAACCATATTTCCCTGCACCGAAAGTGGTTGAAGGTCTATTTAGCATCGTCAAGCGTTTATACGATGTCGATATTATTGAGCGCGCTGCCCCTGTTTGGCATCCTGATGCACGTTATTTTGAACTTGAAGATCAAGGTCAAGTGATTGGTGGTTTTTACTTTGATCTATATGCCCGTACAGGCAAACGCGGCGGCGCATGGATGAGTGGTTTCCGTTCACGCATGCAATTGGCACAAGGTTTACAAAAACCAATTTGCTATATGGTGTGTAACTTTACCCCGCCTGTGGCAGATCAACCCGCGCTTTTAACGCATGATGAAGTCATCACCCTATTCCATGAATTTGGACATGGCTTACATCACATGCTGACTGAAGTAGATAATATTGCTGTGGCAGGTACACACGGTGTCGCTTGGGATGCGGTGGAATTACCAAGCCAATTCATGGAATTCTGGACTTGGGATCAAGACAGTTTAGATATGCTGAGTGCGCATATTGAAACCCAAGACACCCTGCCTGAACATCTGCTTAAAGCGCTGTTAGATGCACGTTTCTTCCAGTCGGGAATGCAGAGCCTGCGCCAAATTGAATTTGCCCTGTTCGATTTAAGTATTCATCGCAGCAACCCTGCTTTAAATGCGGAACAGATTCAAGCCATGCTAGATGATATTCGTCAAAACTATGCCGTTGCGCCAACTACAGCTTACAACCGCTTCCAGCACAGCTTCAGCCATATTTTCGCAGGCGGCTATGCTGCAGGATATTATTCATACAAATGGGCAGAGGTTTTGGCCAGCGATGCCTTTGATCGCTTTGAAAATGAAGGGCTATTTAACACCGAAACTGGCAAGCAGTTTAGACAGTTTATTCTAGCAGTTGGCGGAAAAGATTCAGCGCTTGATGCATTTATCAATTTCCGCGGACGCGAGCCAAAAATAGACGCACTATTACGTCATCAAGGTTGGACGAACATAGTCAAAAACGCTTAAACTAAGAACTTTAGATGAAGTTAGGGGAGTCGTGATGACCATTAAACGTCGTTTCATTGCAGGCGCAAAATGTCCGAAATGTCAGGCGATGGATCGGGTTGTCATGCTCACCGCTGACGAAGCTGAATGGATCGAATGTATCGAGTGTGATTATACGGAAAACCGTCCAACACATATTGATGAACCTGAAATCCCAGAGGTTTCAGATGAAATTGGGGTGATCCAGTTTAAGCCGCGTCAGTCAAAGTAAAACAATAAGGTTCAACAACGCATGACTGAAGATCAACGACATAACCCTAAGCTTTTATGGGCGATTACGGGTGGGTTAATTATTGTCATTATTGCCGTATTTATCTTTCAATGGATGGGCGATAGCGACAATACTGCGCCTATAGAAACTGCCCCAACTACGGCGTCTGTAGCGAAAGCTGTACCTGCTGAAGCAACGCCATTGCAAGAAGATGAAGCAGCACCAAAACAGTTGGTCACAGAAGATTTACTCAAAGCACCTATATCTGAGAATGCAGCGCTTGCCAAAGAAGAAGTGGCTAAATTAGATGACATTCAAAATCAGCTGAATGATCAACGTGCCTTATTAAAACAGCAACATAACGATGCCGATGAATTGATTAAACTGAAAGAAGAACAAATCAAAATACTGGAAGCCCAACTGGCACAGTAAGCCTCCTCTGCTTCACATCAGTCATTTTAAAATACGATAAAGGGTCAGTGTTGTAGCCAATTTAAGCTAGAATAGCCAGAGGTTATTCTGGCTTTATTTGTATGACATCTTCTGGTTCTGCTCAACAAAATTTGCTCAAAGCAATTATGCTGCTAACCTGTTCTGCCTTTCTGTTTTCGCTCATGGGGGTGTGCGTTCGTTACGCCTCAGAAACGGTAGATAATGCCACGGTGGTATTTTTCCGTAATTTTATTGGTTTGTTTATTTTTATCCCGCTCATTTTCAATAAAGGCTTGGGCTTTTTTAAAACTGAAAAGTTATGGATGCACACTTGGCGTTCGGTGGTCGGCTTAACCGCCATGTATGGTTTTTTCTACGCAATTGCCAATCTAAAACTTTCCAATGCAATGGTCTTTACCTATTCATCGCCTATTTTTATTCCCCTAATTGCATGGCTGTTCCTTAAAGAAAAAATCACCAAACCAATGTTATGGGCTGCGTTCATTGGTTTATTTGGCGTGTTATTTGTCGCCAAACCCGATGCAGGTATGTTTAATAGCATGTCCGCGATTGGACTCAGTGCCAGTTTTTTAGCAGCCATGGCTTTTGTCACAGTACGCGCCCTGACTCAAACAGAACCTCCTGAACGCATTGTGTTTTATTTTTGCATGATTGGTACACTCATTTCTGTTGTACCTATGTTTTGGTCATGGCGCCCCTACAACTTAAAAGAATTGAGTTTTTTAATTGGTGCTGGATTACTGGCCAATATCAGTCAGATCTTTATGTCCAATGCCTACCGTCTTGCCCCTGCAGGACAAATTGGCCCTGTAAATTACATTGCGATTATTTTTGCAGGGATTTGGGGCTTTAGCTTTTGGCATGAAACGCCAGACTTATTTAGTTTGATTGGTTTTGCCCTAATTTTGCTTGCCATTATTTTATGCAGTCCACTGTTACAAAAACACCTGAATCATCACTCCCCGCATTCTTAATGCTGTTTTTGTATTCCCTGCATATCAACCTATTAAAAAAACACCCCATAGCGAGCTACAGGGTGCTGTTAAACAATAAGATGACTGTGATTAAGTATGCTTATTCATACCAACCGAATAGCTTAAACACATACGGTGCATAGGCAATAATCAACATCGCAGGAAGCATCACAATCATAGGCAAAATCCAACGCTCAAAGCGATAATAGAACGATTTATGACGAACTTCTGCATCGGCTGCAGCGACTTCTTCATCTCCAATCGACTGCCTTGCCAATAAGTGATTCAGCGCTACAGGTGGCGTCACATAGCCTAGTTCAAAACCAATTAGGGTAATCATCCAGAAATGCACAGGATGAATCCCATATTGATAAGCCACAGGCGCAACCGTTGCAGAAATTAGAATCACCGCACCGAATGGATCCATAATCATGCCCACAAAAATCATCAGGGCAACAATCAGGCTAATCACAATAAAGATGCTGCTAATGTCGGTTGGGAACGCTTCCATAATTTCAATGCGTTCTAAATAGCCACCTACACTGACTGAAAGTGCCATCAAAATTACCAATGCCCCAATATGTCCCACCGTTTCACTGGTCGATAAATGCAGTGCTTTGAAGAAACCATACTGACGCAATGGTGAATCAGGTGCAGTCAATAATGAGCGCTCAGATGAAGCTGCTGTCTGTTGTGCTACAGGCTTATGATCTAAACTCTGATCCCACTGCCCCATCGCTGGAATAGGCGCAGGTTCATGGCGCAATTTATCAAACAACACCATCATCAATAAAATAACTGGCATCATTACAGGTGCAGTAAATTCATTCATATTGGTGTCTAAAGCATATTTATAGAACAACCAAATCAACATAAAAATGAGGATATATGGCAATACTGGGCCAAAAGCACGTAAGGACAATGGCGCAGCTATACGCGGTGCAGCAATGCGGAATTTATTTTCAGCAAAGAACAACGAAATCACTAAAAACAGGGTTGAAGTCAAGAGGAACACATACAAACCATAGTGATACAGCATGTCTGTTGTAACTTCTTTGTTCAGCGATGCCACCACAACAATCAATAGGCATGGACGAAGCACGACCCCCATTGAACCCGACATAGCTGTTGCCGCCAGTGCAAACTGACGTCGTCCACCCGCATTCCAAACTTCTTTATAAATGATCGCACCTGCAGCAATAACAAAAATCCCCGATGCACCGGTATAAGCTGTCGGCAATGCAGCGGCAATCAGAATCAGCCAGGTTAAGGTTTCAGGTGCCAAATTCCACGGACGTAGAATATTCAGGAACAAATCCACAATTCGGGTTTGTTTGAGCAACATCCCCGCCCAAACAAACAAAGCCAAGTTCAGGAAAATACTGGAGAATTCGACAAGTTGCCCCAAGTAAATCCCTTGCCCCATCGGATAATCCATTAGGAAAGTAAAGGAGAAACCTGTACTAATTGCCATATAGGCATACAAAGGCACGCTCAGGAACGCAAGACCTAAACTGCCGCCTTCACGGGTTGGTGCAGGTGGCTTAATGAGCTGGAATAAACTAATCAAAGTCAGGGTTGCAAACAGAATCATCCACATCCAGTAAATGACCTGTGTTTCGCCACTCATCGGTACGCCCGAATCGAGTACTGAACGATATTGACTGATACTTGACGAGGTTAAGAAACCATTCGCCACCACCATTAAGGTCGAGTACACCTTGAAGTCAATTTTGGTCGCAGGGCCACGTAAACCAATGTGATGGGTTTTTAAAGTGGCACTGATTGCGGCAAAGACCACCATCAACACCAATAAAATGGCACGGTTTTCAGTACCAAATTTAAAAATGCCAAAGAAAGAGGTTTCAATGGTTCGATACATTTTCAAGCTTGGATGGGCTTGAATATGCTGAATCGCCTGATCATGAAATTGAAATTTTTCTTCACAAATTTGTTTGGCTGCTAAAATGGAAGCGCGGACATCTGATTCAGAGGCAGTACCAAAAATATCGGCAAACTCATCAGCAGCATTGGCTTGCATTTGGGCATGTACTTGCGCATCGACATCGGGGTTGCGTTCACAGTCAGGTGCAGTGGGTTCGGCACGTAAAAATGAATATTGCATACCTGTTGCAGGGTCACCATATAGGCGTTCACCCATGCGCAACAACTGACCATGTACCATTTCACCTGTACCAATAATGAGGGTCAGTAACAACAAGATCAAAATAACGAATGTAGAAATCCATTCTGTCCATATATGTCTGAGCAAAGCCAAGCCAGACCTGCGTTGTCCGTTATTGTGCATATATTTTCCTGTTTTTATTCTGCGCAGAAACCGAGACTCTCGAATTTCTGTCTATCCTTATTCAACGGAATGTCCATCTTCCATTGAGCATTTTTGTATTCAGTTTAAATGTGCATGAGCGTCGTTATTTTTAAAATGACAATATAGATTTTCTTTTAAGTAAAAATGGTCAATTGTGAGATTTTTTGTGAGCCCTTTTTGCCATCATTTTGATGTAATTTTAATACGGATCAATGCAATAGGCCCAAATAATATAAGCCAGTGCAAAAATTACTCCCCAAATCACCCCCAATAAATGTGCCTCAACTAATACAGGACTCCCGATTAATTCTGCTGTACCCAAACTGCCCACGGTATTTTCCCAAATCAGTTTAGATAAAATAAGCAGCAAGACCAATGTGGCAAAGCCACGTTCTTTTTTATAAAGCAAATGCACACATGCCACCGCCACATAAGCACCATGCAACACCCCAGAAAGTCCTGCATAGGCATCAATATCGGCAAGGAAGTAATAGAAACTCAGACTAATCGCTGGCGGTAGTACCAACAAAAGCGCCACAAAGTGCCATACTTTGGCATGCGGAAAAATAAAAGGTAAACAGGCAAACGCGATCATATTGAGTAAATAATGAATCCAGCCCACATGCACCCAATGCCCTGTCCATAAGCGCCAAAATTCATCCAATAAATGTGTAGACCAATAAATAAAATGCTCTGCAAAAATCTGCAAACATGCCGAAACCGACATACATGCCGCAATAAACACAATTTTTCGACTGAGAAATTGAGATGAATATTGCATAGGCGCTTGCATCCTCCAAATTATTCTTGTTATGTGCTTCGGCAAACGGATTGCCCAATCCTAAAACTTCTTGTCTATATTGAATTGGGCAATCTTGATATTTTTACAATTGAGCTGCCGTATCCTCATTAAATAAATCATCTAATTCAGATGAATCATCTTGTTCATCCCAGAAACGTTGCTGATCACCAGTACGCACACCTGTATGTTCAGTCCAGTAACGGTCTGAAATTCCTTGTACCATGCTTCCTGCCATGGCATCAATCAATTTAAATTGTGGATTTACAGGTTTTTCGTCACTGCGTGCATTAGAAAAGGCTTTGAGTGCATCGCGGATTTTGGCATCTTCACCACTGGCTTGGGCAGCAACCGCATATAAAGCGTGTGATAAACGCACGCCTTTATTTTCACCAATTTGCATCGACTGCTTTAAGGTTTGATACGGATCAGGTTTGCCATCTCCCGCACCTGGAAGCAAAGTCCAAATTACGGCACGTGTAGCCTCTGGTGCGCCCCAGAATTTTTCATTGTTTAAACAGGTCATACCACGTTCAACAATCGCGGCAATATCTTTAGGCACATGCACTGCCCCGCCTGAATTAATATCATTGGTCATGGCTTGCAAGCCACTCAACATCCCCAACATATACACAGTTTGATCAATATCACTGTTCATTTTTGGACAACCTTCGCCCAAAGGTTTCCGATATTTCTTTTCCCAACGATGCTGAAACAATTGATAGCCTGTGTATTGGCGCTGTGCCGCCAAAGCCGCCCAACGTTTTTGCTGAATCCGCGCATCTTGCGCTTCGCCCACTTGCCCTGCTTTTGCTGCACGTAAATAACGCAATTCAGCATCCAAAGCTTTTTCTTCGGCACAAATACCCGCAGCCGAATACATTAGTACCGCAACACGGGTTGGGTCTGCGCCCATATCTTTAGTCGCCATAATGGCAGGGGTTAAGGAGTTACCAGAATTACACACCATTTCAGCATCTTCCATCGCTAAAATTGGCGGCACAATATGTTTTTCAGTAAATCCAAGTGCGACATTGGCACCTGTTTTGATCACTTGTGAACAACCTGATAATAATAAACTTGTGATTGCAAATACGGCCACACCCTGGCCTATTTTTTGGACTTGCGACATTTTCCTGTCCTCTATAATTGTGTTTATGTCCATTGCAACAAACATAGCAGAAGCAATATCTGAATAAAAGCGTCTACTTGCTGCTTCAGATGGATAACTTTGCCATGTTTTAAAGTGACTAAAATTGACTGAAATCTGTCATCCGACAAAATTTAGGCAAAAAAAAGTAGCATTGCGACGGTTCAGCACATGCTACTTATTAACTGATGCCCAATTCGGGCTTATCTTAAAAAATCTTTCGACTAAATTTAAATCTGCACATTTCAGGAATCTGATTTGTATTGATCTACACTTGTCTGGAATGAATATAACTGAAAATAGGGATATGTGTAATCTTTTATGCCAATATAAAATGACTGATCAGGACACGAAAAATAGATGATAATTTTATCTTTATGATACTTATAGTTTTTTATTATTATAAAAATATACAGCTGTCTGTAAATTAGAGCATTTTCGCCAATACTTTTAGAGCCTTCCATTCCGCCTTGGAAACCTGATCACACCAAATCACCACAGGTTTAAAGGCTTGCTGAAATTCCATGACGATATAAATTTGATGATCTATCACTTGACGCAGTTGCACACGCTGAATTTCAATTTGGCGAGCTGTGCTTTTAATCTGTTGTGATACTACACGAGGCGCGAGATAGGAAATTGACCATTCACGGTCATCTAATTGATCTAAACCAACAATTCGGTTTGCACGAACAAATTTAAAATATGTCCAGCCCATAATGACAATACATACAACGCTAAGCCATGGCTTTAACACTTGTAGTAAAAGCCAAACGATGAGTAGAGCGATCATCAGCTGAAACACTATTGCGATGACACTAGGTTTCAGCTGAAACTGCTGTTTAGCCATGCACATAATGCTTTAGTTTACGGATAAAATCTTTCAACTCAGGACGTGGTGGCTCAGACACTTCCATAAACCAATCCAATAAATCTGGGTCTTCCTGCTCAACCAAATCGGCAAACATTTGTTTTTCTTCCGCACTGGCAGTCAAATAATGATTTTTCACATACGGGTCAAAATAGACATCAATTTCCTTTAAACCACGACGGGCACGGTAAATCACTTTGCGTTCTTCTAAGCTGATGTCATCACTCATGCGGTTTCCCCATTAAAATTAAACTCAGGCTAGTTTAACCGACCCCTTTTAAAGTTTCGATGACTTTTATGCAGCATTGACCAAAAGCATCATCTTTCATTTGCAATTGAAACTTTTGCACCTTGTTGCCCCCTATAAATTCTTCTAAGGTGAATTCAAAATAACAACATCAGGAAGATAAAACCATGCAATCTGCCGCAATTCGCCCCATTGCCAATATGTTACCGCGCACCTTATTCAGTGCTGAACACGACAGTTTTCGTGATTTGGTACGAAAATTCTATTTGCAGGAAGTCATCCCCCATACTGAAAAATTTGAAGCGCAGCAGCATGTAGACCGTGAGCTATGGCGTAAAGCAGGTACTTTGGGTTTGCTGTGTAGCACCATGCCTGAAGAATATGCAGGTTCAGGGGTAGACCGCTTATACAGCATGATTTTGATTGAAGAACAAGCCTATGCAGGTGACAGTGCTACCGGTTTTTCACTGCATTCAGATATTGTCGCCAATTACATTAATAACTTTGGCACAACTGAACAAAAACAACACTGGTTACCCCGCATGGCCACAGGTGAAGTCATCACCGCGATTGCCATGACCGAACCCGGTACAGGTTCAGACTTACAAGCTGTGCGTACCTCTGCGGTATTGGATGGCGATGAATACGTAATTAATGGTGCTAAAATTTTTATTACCAACGACTATTTGTGCGACATGGCGATTGTGGTATGTAAAACAGCGAACACAGACAAAGGTTCAGCCAATCTGTCTTTAATATTGGTAGAAGCAGACCGTGCGGGATTTAGCAAAGGCAAACCACTGAATAAAATTGGTATGAAAGGTCAGGACACTTGCGAATTATTTTTTGATAATGTCCGCGTGCCTCGCAGCAATTTATTGGGTGCAGAAGGGATGGGCTTTATCATGCTGATGAAAGAACTGGCTTGGGAACGCTTAATTGTCGCGATTATTTGCCAAGCAGGTGCAGAAGCTGCTTTTGCACATACATTGCAATATACTCAGCAACGTCAAGCCTTTGGCAAAAGTATTCATAGCTTTCAAAATACGCGCTTTAAACTGGCAGAATTACGCACCGAAATTGATTTCTGTCGTGCTTTTTTAGATCAATGTATGCAGTTACAACTTCAAGATCAGCTCAGTGTTGAAGCTGCAGCGGCCGCCAAATATAAAATTTCAGAGATGTACTCCAAAGTGGTGGATGAATGTCTACAACTGCATGGTGGTTATGGCTATATGCTTGAGTATCCAATTGCACGTGCTTACTTAGACAATCGGGCCAATCGTATTTATGCAGGCACCAATGAAATTATGAAAGAGCTGATTTCACGTTCTTTATAAAATTTCCACCTCAACATAAAAATGGCGCAAGCAATTTTAAATTTCTTGTGCCATATTATTTTTGCACCCAACGATTTAAGACACTAATTTAGGTTTACGCTGCTGTGCAGGCACAGCTTGTTTGAATTTTAAAATACCATCTTCAAAACTTGCCTGTTTTAAAGTTTTGCGATCTTCTAAGTAATTGTTGGTCACTCGCCATGGCGCATGTTTGCCTTGCTTTGGCATCACATCAGCAGCACGCGCGATATAGCCCGAACTCAAACTGCCCATCACCGTATCTTCCAATAACTCTGTTTGGTCACCTTGAGGAATTACCTCGTCATAACCTTGTCGATCCATATAATTGAGCAAACGACAAATATAATCCGCAGCCACATCCACTTTAAGCGTCCAAGAGGCATTAATATAGCCAATAATCATCGCCATATTCGGTACATCGCTGATCATCACACCTTGATATAGCATGTGTTTGGAGGTGTCTAAAGGCACACCATCAATTGTGGCTTGAATACCGCCTAGGATCTGAATATTCAAACCAGTCGCAGACACAATAATATCGGCATCCAAATGTTTACCCGATTTTAATTGCACACCTGTTTCAGTAAAACTTGCAATTTGATTGGTTTCAATCGAGGCATGCCCTTCGCGTAAAATCTTAAATAAATCACCATCAGGCACAACACATAAACGCTGATCCCACGGATTATAATGTGGCGTGAAATGCTTCATATCTACCTTGCCCTTGAGCTGCATTTGGATAGATTTCAGCAACAAAGTCCGCAGTAATTTCGGCTGTTTTTGTGCTAAAGCATAAATGGCGCGTTGCATGCCAATATTACGTGCGCGCGTGATTTTGTAAGCAACATCTTCAGGCAAAACTTTACGCATTTGCTGATAAACAAAATCCATTGCAGGCACTGAAGCAATATAAGTCGGCGAGCGTTGTAGCATGGTGACATGCGCTGCACCACCTTTTGACATAGCAGGTACTAAGGTAATGGCGGTTGCACCACTACCAATAATTAAGACCTTTTTACCACGATAATCTAAATTTTCAGGCCAATGCTGTGGGTGAATAAATGTACCTTTAAACGCATGTTGATTCGGAAAGTCAGGCTGAAAACCTTGATCGTAATTGTAATAGCCTGTGCAACCTAAAACAAAATTAGCCACCCAAGTTTCAATCTGTTGCACTGCATTTTCTATACGTAACGTCCACTTACGTGTTTGAGAGTCATAATTGGCAGATAACACACGATGCTGAAAATGAATTTTTGAGTGTAAGGCTTTTTCTTGAATGACTTCTTCTAGATAGTCTTTGATAGATGCGCCATCGGCAAGTACATTGGTTTTTTTCCAAGGCTTAAAATTATAACCAAAAGTCGACATATCCGAATCTGAACGAATGCCCGGATATTGGAATAAATCCCAAGTGCCACCAAAACTTTGACGACGCTCAATAATTTCAAAAGAACGCTGTGGGCAGTTTTGACTTAAATGTGCTGCTACACCAATGCCCGAAATCCCTGCCCCAATAATTAATATATCAACCTGCTTATCCATGTTTTATTGTCCAGCTTGAATGATGTTTTTTATTAAATCATAAATTTGACAATACACAATGTCAAGTTTAGCAAAAGTTACTAAAATTTATATCAATTCGGGACAATTTCATCATTTATTGAGATTCAATATATTTTTTTCATAAAAAAAGACCGGTAAAACCGGTCTTTTTCTGAACAACGTGCGTTATTCTTGGCGAAATTATTTAACTTCGCGATCTACAAGCTCAACGTAAGCCATCGGTGCAGCATCACCCGCACGGAAGCCCGCTTTAAGAACACGTAGATAACCGCCGTTACGCTCTTTGTAACGAGGGCCAAGAACGGTAAATAATTTACCAACAGTTGCTGCTGAACGAGTACGAGCAAACACTAAACGACGGTTTGCTACTGTATCGTTTTTAGCTAAAGTGATTAAAGGCTCAGCAACACGACGTAATTCTTTTGCTTTAGGAACAGTTGTTTTGATTAACTCGTGTTCGAACAAAGAATTAGCCAAGTTTTGGAACATCGCTTTGCGATGGCTGCTTGTACGGCCTAATTTCACACCACTATTACGATGACGCATGGTGATAGTCCTACTTAATTAACGGCTACGATAGGCGAAACGATCGTCCATACGGAGACTAGCCGGTGGCCAGTTCTCTAAACGCATGCCGAGCTGTAAGCCTTTAGAAGCCAGAACATCTTTGATCTCTGTAAGCGATTTTTTACCCAAGTTAGGCGTTTTAAGTAGCTCAACCTCAGTACGCTGTACAAGATCACCAATGTAGTAAATATTTTCTGCTTTCAAACAGTTAGCAGAACGAACAGTAAGCTCTAGATCATCTACTGGACGAAGCAAGATTGGGTCAACTTCTTCACGAGGCTCTTGAGCAACAGGAGCTTGATCTTTCTGAAGATCAACAAAAATTGCAATTTGTTGTTGCAAGATTGTTGCCGCTTTGCGGATCGCTTCTTCTGGATCAACTGTACCATTGGTTTCAAGATCAATGATCAACTTGTCAAGGTCAGTACGTTGTTCTACACGCGCATTTTCTACGATGTAAGACACACGTTTGATTGGGCTATAAGAAGCATCTAACTGCAAACGACCTACAGGGCGAGTTTCGCCTTCTGGGAAACGTGAGTCAGATGTTTCATAACCACGACCTTGAGCAACTTTCAGGCGCATTTTTAAATTGCCTGTAGCACTTAAAGTGCCAATCAAGTGTTCAGGGTTAACCACTTCAACATTATGCGGTAAACGAAGGTCTGCAGCTGTTACATCGCCTGGACCTTGTTTTTCCAATGTCAAATAAGCTTCATTTTGATCGAACAGCTTAATAGACAATCCTTTCAGGTTCAGCAAGAGCTCGACGATGTCCTGCTGCAAGCCTTCCAAAGTACTGTACTCGTGCTCGACACCTTCAATTTCAACTTCTACCACAGCTGCGCCAGGTAAAGAAGAAAGAAGGATGCGACGTAAAGCATTACCAAGAGTATGACCAAAGCCACGCTCTAATGGTTCTAGAATAACTTTTGCCGAGGTCCCGCTTGCCGCTTCGACCTTGATCGCTTGCGGAGTAAGAAACTCATTTGCAGTACGCGTCATTATTGCTACCTCAAGGATTATTTAGAATACAATTCTACAATCAAGCTTTCGTTGATTTCAGCAGGTAAATCAGAACGATCTGGTGCAGCTTTAAACGTACCTTCAAATTTAGAATGGTCAACTTCCATCCATGAAGGGATACCACGTTGAGCAGCCAATTCAATTGCGTTTTTAATACGTAATTGTTGTTTTGCACCTTCGTGAACTGCAATTACATCACCAGCTTTAACTTGAATAGACGCAATGTTAACACGACGACCATTTAAAGTAATGCTACGGTGAGATACAAGCTGACGAGCTTCTGCACGTGTAGAACCAAAACCCATGCGATAAACAACGTTATCAAGACGGCTTTCGAGCAATTTCAACAAGTTTTCACCTGTTGCGCCTTTCACACGAGCAGCTTCTTTATAGTAGTTACTAAATTGACGTTCTAAAACACCGTACATACGACGTACTTTTTGTTTTTCACGTAATTGTAGTGAGTACTCAGATTGCTTACCACCACGAGCCCCGCCATGTTGGCCAGGAGCTTTAGCGTGTTTTTTAGTTTTGACGTCAAATGGTTTAACGCCAGATTTTAGTTGCAGGTCTGTCCCTTCGCGGCGAGAGAGTTTGCATTTTGGACCAATATAACGAGCCATGAATGTTTCTCCTTACACGCGACGTTTTTTAGGTGGACGGCAACCGTTGTGAGGGATTGGAGTCACATCGGTAATGCTGTTAATTTTATAACCCACTGCACCTAATGCACGAACCGCAGACTCACGACCTGGACCAGGACCTTTAACAAGGACGTCCAAGTTTTTCAAACCGTAATCTAAAGCAGCTTTACCAGCAACTTCAGCAGCTACCTGAGCAGCGAACGGAGTTGATTTACGTGATCCACGGAAGCCTTGTCCACCTGAGGTAGCCCAAGCCAGTGCATTACCTTGACGATCGGTAATGGTCACAATGGTGTTATTAAAAGAAGCGTGAATGTGTGCAACACCTTCAGAGACGGTACGAGTGACCTTCTTGCGTGTGCGAGTATCTTTAGCCATCTTTTAGCTTCCAGAAATCTTATTTCTTAATCGGTTTGCGCGGACCTTTACGGGTACGTGCGTTAGTTTTGGTGCGTTGACCACGGACAGGCAAGCTGCGACGATGACGAAGACCGCGGTAGCAGCCTAAATCCATTAAACGTTTAATGTTCATGGAAATTTCGCGACGTAAGTCACCTTCGGTCGGAACCTTAGCAACTTCTGCACGAATCGCATCAAGCTGAGCGTCATCTAATTCACGGATCTTTGTTGTTGGTGCGATACCAGCAGCAGCTAAGATAGTCTTAGCAGTGTGGCGACCAATACCAAAGATATAAGTGAGAGAGATAACAGCGTGCTTGTTATCCGGAATGTTTACACCGGCAATACGAGCCATTCAATTTTCTCCAAAAAGGCAGTTAAGATAATCAACCGCCCCACAAAAATCTTGAGGGGCGGATAATAACCTAATTAGCCTACTGAAATCAACAGGTCTTAATCAAATTAACCTTGACGCTGCTTATGACGAGGTTCTGCGCTGCAAATTACGCGAATAACCCCATTACGACGGATAACTTTGCAGCTACCACAAATTTTCTTTACAGAAGCTTGTACTTTCATGATGAAACCTCTAAGTGCGCTTATCCCTTAGGATGAGCAGTCGTTTTTCTCATTAACGTTTGATTATCGTACTGGTGCGAGGTGAGATGTGCTTGAAGCTGAGCCATAAAGTCCATCACAACCACTACAACGATTAATAATGATGTACCACCTAAGCTAAATGGAATTCCAAATGAGCTTTGTAGAATCATCGGCATTAAGCAGACTACAGTGATGTAAATCGCGCCAATAAAGGTCAAACGACTGAGAATATGATCTAAGTAACGAGCAGTTTGCTCACCTGGGCGAATACCAGGCACATAAGCTCCGCTGCGTTTCAAGTTTTCCGAAACTTCTTTAGGGCTGAAAACCAGCGCAGTGTAGAAGTAACAGAAAAAGATAATTAACGCACCAAAGAGCACCAAATACAACGGTTGTCCAGGCGACAATACCAATGCCAAGTCTTGTAGACTACGCTTGATTAATCCAGCATTAGGGTCCGCACTGCCGACCCATTGACCTAAGCTCGCTGGGAACAAAAGCAATGAACTGGCAAAAATTGCTGGAATCACACCTGCCATATTAATTTTTAATGGCAAATGCGTTTGCTGAGCAGTAAATACACGACGACCTTGTTGTTTTTGGGCATAGTTTACTGGAATACGACGCTGCGCCTTCTCAATAAACACAATTGCTGCAAGTACACCCAAAGACAATAAACCAAAAATTGCCAAACCAATCAGGCTTGACTGGCCACTATCAATAGATGTGAAGGATTGCATAATTAAATTAGGCAAGCCTGCAACAATACCTGCGAAAATGATCATGGAAATACCATTGCCCACTCCGCGTTCGGTAATTTGTTCACCCAACCACATTAGGAACATTGTGCCTGCAACCAAAGAGGTAACAGCTGGAACGTAAAAAGCCAGACCTGACGTTAAGGTAATACCTTGACCAATCAGACCTGCACACATCCCAATCGCTTGCACAAGTGCAAGAAACAATGTGCCTTGGCGCGTATATTGATTAATTTTGCGTTTACCTTGCTCGCCTTCTTTTTTCAAAGCTTCAAGCGAAGGAACCACGGTAGACATCAACTGTACGATAATCGAAGCAGAAATGTATGGCATGATCCCTAAAGCAAGAATCGACATCCGCTCTAATGCACCACCCGAAAACATGTTAAACAAACCAAGGATTGTTCCTTGGTTTGCATTAAACAATTGTTCAAGTGCGGCATTATTAATGCCTGGTACTGGAATATGCGCTCCTAGTCGAAATACCAACAACGCACCAATGAGAAACATCATTCGGCGTATAATTTCACGGTATTTCACGTGAAATGGTTGGCCTTTCATCATGTGAACATGACCTGAAGAACTAGGAGACATAGACACTGGGGATTACTCCTCGACTTTACCGCCAGCCGCTTCAACAGCAGCTTTAGCGCCTTTAGTCACAGCAACACCTTGAATAGTGAATGCGCGAGTAATTTCACCAGAAAGTACGATACGAGCACGAGCCATATCTTTACGTACAACGTTCGCTGCTTTTAAAGTTTCAAGGCTAACGATGTCGCCTTCCACTTTAGCAAGCTCAGATAAACGTACTTCAGCAGTTTTCAAAGCGATTTGGCTAGTGAAACCGAATTTAGGTAAACGACGATATAACGCAGTTTGACCACCTTCGAATCCAGGACGTGTACCACCGCTCTTACGTGAGTTTTGACCTTTGATACCACGACCACCAGTCTTACCAACGCCAGAACCGATACCACGGCCTAGACGACGGGCTTCACGCTTAGCACCTTCTGCAGGTGCAAGTTCATTTAAACGCAGAGTCATGGCTTATTCCTCTACACTAACCATATAGTAGACTTGGTTGATCATACCACGGTTAGAAGGCGTATCTTGCACTTCTACAGTATGACCAATACGACGCAGACCTAAACCTTTAAGGCTAAGCTTGTGATTTTTCAAGCGGTGCGATGCAGATTTAGTCTGGGTAACTTTAATCGTTTTCATGATTGATTACCCTTGAATTTGTTCTACTGAAAGACCACGTTTCGCAGCAACCTTTTCAGGAGTTGTCATGTCACGCAAACCGTTAAAAGTTGCGTTCACTACGTTTGCAGCGTTAGTAGAACCACGGCATTTAGTCAATACGTTACGTACACCTGCAGCTTCTAAAACTGCACGCATAGAACCACCCGCAATTACACCAGTACCTTCAGATGCTGGCTGCATGTAAACACGGCTTGCACCATGACGCGCATGAATCGGGTGTTGTAAAGTACCATCTGCCAATTCGATAGTGATCATGTTACGACGTGCAGCTTCAAGTGCTTTAGAAATAGCAGCTGGAACTTCACGTGCTTTACCACGACCAAAACCTACGCGACCATTACCATCACCCACAACAGTTAATGCTGTGAAAGAGAAGATACGACCACCTTTAACAACTTTGGCTACGCGATCAACGGCAACCAGCTTTTCAACAAGACCTTCGTTTTGTTCAACTTTAGCCATGATTAGAACTCCAAGCCGTTTTCACGAGCAGCATCAGCCAAGGCTTTGATACGACCATGATATTTAAAACCAGAACGGTCAAACGCAACTTTAGTTACGCCAGCTGCTTTCGCGCGTTCTGCAATTAAAGCACCTACTTTTTGAGCTGCTTCAACGTTACCAGTTGTACCAGCACGTAAAGTAGCATCTAAAGTTGAAGCTTGCGCTAAAACTTTGCCACCATCTGCTGAAATAACTTGAGCATAGATGTGACGCGGCGTGCGGTTTACACACAAACGAGTCGCACCCAATGCACGGATGTGCAAGCGTGTGCTTTTCGCACGACGCAAACGGGATTGTTTCTTTTCGTTCATAAGAACCTCGCGCCTTATTTCTTCTTAGCTTCTTTACGAAGAACAACTTCATCCGAATAACGAACACCTTTACCTTTATATGGCTCTGGTGGACGGTATCCACGGATATCCGCAGCAACTTGACCTAAAGCTGCTTTATCAGCAGATTTAAGGATAATTTCAGTTGCAGTTGGAGTTTCTGCAGTCACACCTTCAGGAAGGGTGTAATCGATTGGGTGTGAAAAACCAAGGTTAAGGTTAACAACGTTACCTTTTACCGCAGCTTTATAACCAACACCAATCAATTGCAACTTACGTTCGAAGCCTTCGCTCACACCTTTTACAAGGTTGTTAAGCACAGCGCGAGCAGTACCAGCTTGCATCCAAGCGTCTTTCGACTCAGCTTTAGGAGCAATAGCTAAAATACCGTCTTCCTGTTTTAGCTCGACCAGCGCATGCAGGTTGAAAGACAATGTACCTTTGCTGCCTTTCACTTCGACCTGCCGGCCGTTCTGAGTAACTGTAACACCGTTAGGTACAGTTACTGGGGCTTTAGCCACACGAGACATGAGGAATCACCTATTATTAAGAAACAAAAGCAATAACTTCACCACCGATACCTGCAGCACGTGCAGCGCGATCAGTCATGATGCCTTTGCTTGTAGAAACGATTGCAATACCTAAACCTTGCTTAACGCTTGGAAGAGCATCTTTACCGCGATACTGACGTAGACCTGGACGGCTTACGCGTTTCACAGTTTCGATAACTGGTTTGCCTTCATAGTATTTTAAAGTAATCGTTAATGTAGGTTTGCCTTCGTTGTCAGCCACTTCTACATTTGCGATATAACCTTCTTGTTGAAGTACGTTTGCAATAGCAACCTTCAACTTAGAATTAGGCATAGAAACAGTTTGTTTCTTTGCCATTTGGGCGTTACGAACACGCGTTAGCATGTCGGCAACGGTATCTTGCATACTCATTTATAGTGCTCCTTACCAGCTTGCCTTAACAACGCCCGGTACATCACCTTGCATTACTGTGTCACGTAATTTGTTACGGCTTAAACCGAACTTACGGAAGTAACCATGAGGACGACCAGTTAAACCACAACGGTTACGAAGACGTACTGGAGACGCATTACGTGGTAATGCTTGTAACTTCATCATCGCTTCGAAACGCTCTTCGTCGCTTGCATTTACGTTTGCAATCGTTGCTTTTAATTCAGCACGTTTTGCAGCGTATTTCGCAACAGTAGCTTCGCGTTTCAATTCGCGATTAATCATACCTTTCTTAGCCATATCGACCTCTTATTTGAACGGGAAGCCGAATGCACGCATAAGCGCACGGCCTTCGTCATCGGTGCGAGCAGTCGTAGTGATGGTGATGTCCATACCACGAATTTGATCAATCTTA
This sequence comes from Acinetobacter sp. Swhac1, assembly GCF_013390985.1. Lineage (NCBI taxonomy): Bacteria > Pseudomonadati > Pseudomonadota > Gammaproteobacteria > Moraxellales > Moraxellaceae > Acinetobacter > Acinetobacter sp. Swhac1. The sequence goes on from NZ_JACASN010000009.1 coordinate 78,525, forward strand.
TCGAAATCGATTTCAGGGAACATGATTTGTTCCTTGAGACCCATAGAGTAGTTACCACGACCATCAAATGATTTCGAAGAGAAACCACGGAAGTCACGGATACGAGGGATCGCGATAGAGATCAAACGGTCTAAGAATTCGTACATACGTTCGCCGCGTAAAGTAACTTTACAACCAATCGGCCAACCATCACGGATTTTAAAACCAGCGATTGATTTACGAGCTAATGTTAAAACTGGTTTTTGACCAGCAATAGCTTGCATATCAGAAAGAGCGCCATCTAACAATTTCTTGTCAGCAGCTGCAGCACCAACACCCATGTTGATGGTAATTTTAGTGATGCGAGGGATCTCCATCACATTCTTAACGCCCAATTGTTCTTGTAATTGAGCCTTAAGTTCGTCGTTGTAACGTGTTTTAAGTCTGGCCATTGCCTATTTCAACCTATTACTTCGCCACCGCCACTGATTCACCATTCGATTTATAAACGCGAGTTTTCACGCCATCAATCGTTTGGTAACCAACACGGTCAGCCTTTTGGGTTGTAGCATTAAAAATTGCCACGTTTGAGATATGAAGCGAAGCTTCCTGCGTTACGATACCGCCTTCAGCGCCCGTAGCACGGTTTGGCTTCTGGTGCTTCTTAACCAAGTTAAGACCTTCGACCTTAACACGGTCATTAGAAACTGACAGAACAGTACCCTGTTTGCCTTTTTCTTTACCTGCGATCACAATTACTTGATCGCCTTTTTTAATCTTAGCCATGATTGCCTCTTATAGAACTTCAGGAGCCAATGAAATGATTTTCATGAACTGTTCAGTACGAAGTTCACGAGTCACTGGTCCGAAAATACGAGTTGCAATCGGTGCTTTGTTGTTATTCAAAATAACAGCAGCGTTATCATCAAAACGGATCACAGAACCGTCTGGACGACGAATACCGAACTTTGTACGTACAACAACAGCATTCATCACGTCACCTTTTTTAACACGTGCGCGTGGAATAGCTTCTTTTACAGTAACTTTAATAATGTCGCCAACAGAAGCATAACGACGATGTGAACCACCTAGTACTTTAATACATTGTACGCGGCGAGCACCACTGTTGTCAGCTACGTCAAGCATCGTTTCGGTTTGAATCATTGCCCTACTCCAAAACCGAGCATCACCGGTCACAATTTCGAAAGGCTCAAAGAGTACTCGAAATTGACCGATGATGCAACAAGAACGTTAATTACTCAGCAGCAGCTTCAACAACTTCAACTAAAGTCCATGACTTAGTTTTAGACATTGGGCGGCTTTCTTTGATGGTTACAACATCACCAATCTTGGCGGTATTGTTCTCATCATGAGCGTGTAATTTGGTTGAACGGCGAATCAATTTGCCATACAACGGGTGTTGAACTTGGCGTTCAATAAGGACAACAATAGATTTTTCCATTTTGTCGCTTACAACTTTGCCAGTTAACGTGCGGACTGTATTTTGACTCATTGCCCGTTCCCCTGTTTTTCGGTAAGGAGGGTCTTGATGCGTGCAATAGTTTTACGAGTAAGCGCAACTTCATGCGATTTACCCAATTGACCAGTTGCTTTCGCCATACGAAGACGGAATTGGTTAAGCTGTTGCTCATCAAGCAAAGCTGTCAACTCTTCTACCGACTTTTCACGTAGATCTTTAGTTTTCATTACATTACCGTCCGAGTCACGATAGTGGTTTTAAACGGAAGTTTAGCAGCAGCAAGCGTAAATGCCTCACGTGCCAAATCTTCGTTCACACCATCAATTTCGTACAAGACTTTACCTGGTTTGATTTGACAAACCCAATATTCCACAGAACCTTTACCTTTACCCATACGCACTTCAAGAGGCTTAGAAGTAATTGGTTTGTCTGGGAATACACGGATAAAGATCTTACCACCACGCTTAATACGACGGCTGATTGTACGACGTGCCGCTTCAATTTGACGCGCAGTCATTTGACCACGTTCAACTGATTTAAGAGCGATAGTACCGAAAGATACTGAGCTACCACGGTGCGCTAAGCCAGTGTTACGGCCTTTTTGCACCTTACGGAATTTAGTACGTTTAGGTTGCAACATGGATTATTCTCCTTTTTCAGCAGAACGATCATTGCGACGACCACGACGCTCTTGACCTTCACCACGACCGCGACCGCGTTTAGCTGGACGTTCTTCAGCAGGTGCTGGGTTCATGACTTGCTTCATGCCACCCAAGATTTCACCACGGAATACCCAAACTTTAACACCAATCGTACCGTAAGTAGTTTCAGCACGCATAGTTGCATAGTCGATGTCCGCACGAAGTGTATGCAAAGGTACACGACCTTCACGATACCATTCAGTACGTGCAATCTCTGCACCACCTAAACGACCAGAAACTTCAACTTTGATACCTTTAGCACCAGCACGCATAGAGTTCTGTACCGCACGCTTCATAGCACGACGGAACATTACACGCTTTTCTAATTGAGAAGCGATTGCTTCAGCAACTAAACGTGCATCTAAGTCTGGACGGTCAATTTCGTTGATGCTTACTTGCGCAGGAACACCCATAATAGATGTTAATTCGCGTTGTAATTTCTCAATGTCTTCGCCTTTTTTACCGATTACGATACCAGGACGCGCAGTGCTAATTGTTACTTTAGCAGCGCCCGTTGGACGTTCGATAAGAATATTGCTTACCATTGCGTTCTTAAGTTTTTTAGTTAAAAACTCACGAACTTGAAGGTCTTTAAGCAAGTATTCAGCGTATTGTTTCGGATTCGCATACCAGTTAGCGTTATGACGTTTCACAACACCTAGGCGGATACCGATTGGATGAACCTTCTGACCCATATCAAACCCCTACCTTAACGGTGATGTGACAAGTACGCTTAGTAATACGATCTGCACGGCCTTTAGCACGTGGCATAATACGTTTAAGGCTCATGCCTTCATCAACGTAAATCGTAGATACTTTAAGGTCGTCTACATCTAAACTGTTATTGTGTTCAGCATTTGCAATTGCAGATTCCAATGCTTTCTTAACTAAAACAGCAGCTTTTTTGTTGCTGAAGTTTAAAATGTTAAGTGCATGCGCAACAGATTTTCCGCGGATAAGATCTGCAACCAAACGTGCTTTTTGTGCCGAGATAGCGGCACCGCGTAATTTAGCAGTTACTTCCATCATAGCACCTATTAACGTTTAGACTTCTTGTCAACACCGTGACCACGATAGGTACGAGTTGGCGCGAATTCACCGAGTTTATGACCAACCATGTGTTCAGAGATAATCACTGGAACATGGTTACGACCATTGTGAACAGAAATTGTTAAACCAACAAAATCTGGGAGGATCATCGAACGACGCGACCAAGTTTTGATCGGCTTACGGTTATTAGCCGCGATTGCCGCTTCAACCTTAGCGAACAAGTGCGCATCGACGAATGGGCCTTTTTTCAGAGAACGAGGCATTGTCAGATTCCTTTACTTGTTACTTAACGCGACGGTCGCGAATAATCATCTTAGTCGTACGCTTGTTGGTACGTGTCTTGTACCCTTTAGCTTTTTGACCCCATGGGCTTACAGGTTGGATACCTTTAGTACGCCCTTCACCACCACCGTGCGGGTGATCAACCGGGTTCATTGCCATACCACGAACGGTAGGACGAACACCACGCCAGCGCGAAGCACCTGCTTTACCAAGTGAACGAAGGTTGCTTTCTGAGTTAGATACTTCACCTAACACAGCGCGACATTCAACGTGCACTTTACGCATTTCGCCTGAACGTAGACGAACGATAGCGTATGAACCGTCACGACCCAACAATTGAACTGATGTACCAGCAGAACGCGCTAATTGAGCACCTTTACCGATTTTAAGTTCGATGTTGTGAAGAGTAGCACCAATTGGCATGTTACGAAGTGGCAAACAGTTACCTGGACGAATTGGAGCATCGTTACCAGATTGAACTTGATCACCAGCACGTAAACCTTTAGGCGCAATAATATAACGACGTTCACCGTCAGCATACTTCAACAATGCGATGTGTGCAGTACGGTTTGGATCGTATTCAATACGCTCTACAACAGCAGGAATGCCATCTTTGTTACGTTTGAAGTCTACGATACGGTAATGTTGCTTATGACCACCACCAACGTGACGTGTAGTAATGTGACCGTTGTTGTTACGACCACCAGTACGTTTTTTAGCTTCTACCAACGGCGCATAAGGCGCACCTTTGTGAAGATGGTCGTGAACGACTTTCTCTACAAAGCGACGTCCTGGAGACGTTGGCTTACATTTTTGAATCGGCATAAATTTCGTCCTTATTCCGCTGCGCTTTCAGCGGTATCGCCCAAGTCAGCCATTTCAACATCTTGGCCAGCTTTCAGGGTGACGTATGCTTTTTTAACATCAGAACGGCGTCCTAATGTACGACCAAAGCGCTTAGTCTTACCTTTAGTGATAGTCGTGTTAACTTTAACAACTTCCACACCAAATAATTGCTCAACTGCTTTTTTGATTTCAAGTTTGTTTGCATTTAATGCAACTTTGAACACTTGAACACCAGCAGTTTCGCCTAAAACTTGTGCTTTTTCTGAAAATACAGGTCCTTGTAGGACTTGATATAAACGTTCGTTGTTCATCCGAGTTCTACCTCAATTTTCTTAGCAGCAGCAACAGACATTACAACTTTGTCGAACGCGATCAAGCTAACAGGATCGATTGCAGTAGCATCAACCACATCAACGTGTGGAAGGTTACGCGCTGCAAGATATAGATTCTCATCTACAGCTTCAGTTACGATCAATGCGCGAGTTGCATTCAAGTCGTTAAGTTTTGCAAGCAACTCTTTAGTTTTAGGAGCTTCAACAGCAAACTCTTCAACCAATACAAGACGATCTTGGCGAACAAGTTCAGCTAAGATACATTGCATTGCACCGCGGTACATTTTGCGGTTAACTTTTTGAGACCAATCTTGTGGACGAGCAGCAAAAGTTTTACCACCACCAACCCAGATTGGGCTACGAATAGAACCAGCACGAGCGCGGCCAGTACCTTTTTGACGGAATGGTTTTTTACCACCGCCAGCAACGTCTGCACGTGATTTCTGAGCTTTAGAGCCTTGACGACCACCAGCTAAATAAGCTGTAACAACTTGGTGTACAAGTGCTTCGTTAAAGTCACGTCCGAAAGCAACTTCAGATAACTCAACAGCAGAGCCGGAAACAGTTTTTAAATTCACGTTATTTCCCCTCAGGCCTTGATCGTAGGACGAACAGTTACGTCGCCACCAGTAGCACCAGGAACCGCACCTTTAACAACTAGAACTGAACGTTCAGCGTCAATAGCAACGATTTCAAGACCCTGTGTAGTTACGCGTTCAGCACCTAAATGACCAGCCATTTTCTTGCCTTTGAACACGCGACCAGGAGTCTGGTTTTGACCTGTAGAACCTAGAACACGGTGAGAAACAGAGTTACCGTGAGTAGCATCTTGAGTACGGAAGTTCCAACGCTTAACACCACCTTGGAAGCCCTTACCTTTAGACTGACCAGTAACGTCAACAATTTGACCCACTGTAAACAGATCTACACCGATAGTTCCGCCAACTTCACGACCTTCAAGGTCAGCTTCTGTAGCACGGAATTCTTGAACTAAACGACCAGCAGCAACACCCGCTTTAGCGAAGTGACCTTTCTGAGCGTTAGTTACGCGAGATTCGCGACGTTCACCAGTAGTAACCTGAATTGCTTGATAACCATCTGTTTCAAGCGTTTTGATTTGAGTGATGCGGTTAGGATCAACCTCAATCACTGTAACAGGTACAGAAACACCAGCATCTGTAAAGATACGGGTCATACCGCACTTGCGACCGACTAAACCAATAGCCATGTGCATAAACCTCTAAAAAAGCGGCCTAATTAACTTAGAGTGTTAATTAACCGAAAGCCTTAACCCAATGCAATCTGAACATCAACACCAGCTGCTAGATCTAATTTCATCAACGCATCAACAGTTTTATCTGTAGGTTGAACAATGTCGATCAAACGCTTGTAAGTACGGATTTCATACTGGTCGCGCGCATCTTTGTTTACGTGTGGTGATGTTAAAACGTTGAAGCGTTCGATGCGAGTTGGCATCGGGATTGGACCACAAACTTGTGCGCCAGTACGCTTAGCGGTTTCTACGATTTCTTGAGCAGATTGATCGATCAGACGATGATCAAAAGACTTCAAACGGATACGAATTCTCTGGTTAGACATACCAGTTAACTCCAAGCCAAATATATAAAGAATCACCCTTGACGCATCTCACCCCACTAATTTAAGGCAAGTGTCAAAGGCAGTGAATTATCACTAAGGTCATGATCGATGCCACGACTGTCACGATGTTAACTACTTTCTTCGCAGTTAACCCCCTTGCATAAAGGGTCGCCCATTATAACGATTGTTTAATGCATAAGCAAATCTCTTTTTGGCTTTATTGCTTTATTTTTCACGCTCTGCCGATTTCTCTTTTTAAAATATACGATTAGCACTTTATATATGAGTTAGGCAGCATTCCTATCCATTTATTGAGTGTAAATTTAGACAATCTGCATTTTGACCATTCCAACCATCCCTGACAGCAGAAATCGTAATCGCCCTGACCTAACTTTCTTTTCTGTGTTTGCGCCACAATCCATGACTTTATTCTCGAAGTTTGCTTTGTGCTAAAACATAATCTATTGCACGATTCATTAATTGGTTGCCTGCCTGAAATTGTGCCGCAGACATCTGTTTTAATTCATGCGCGGGTTGTGCATACATGCCCGAAAATGCTGGTTTCATTTCTGCATTGCCTAAAAACAGCTGCAAAGCTTGTGGGGTAATTTCTGGATGGAATTGGAATCCTAGTACATTTTTCCCAATTTGATAGAGTTGATTAGCGCAGGCGGCATTACTGGCAAGTCTTACCGCGCCCTTTGGTAATTCAAAAGTTTCACCATGCCACTGCATCACTGTGATTTGATCAGGTATTTGAAAGCAGGTTTCTGGTGTATTTTCGACTTTATAGACTGGATGCCAACCACGCTCTTGTTCTGGATTACGACTGACCGCTGCACCCAACGCATTGGCAATTAACTGCCCACCCAAACACAAGCCAATAGCAGGCTTGCCTGAAGCCAAATAACGTCGAATCCAGCGCTTTTCAATTTTTAGCCAGGGATAGTTCGCCTCATCATTGACACTCATGGCGCCGCCCATCACAATCAATAAATCGACATCTTCGACCCGTGGCAAAGCTTCAATTTCAATATTTTGTTCGGGTGGCAAAGCAAAAAATTCGGTGGCACTGATGTGTGCCTGCATTTGTTTCAGGTAGCTATAGCAACTCCCAAAACCTTCTTCGGCAATATGTTGAAAATAATGCACTCTTAATGGCGCTTGCATCTTAATCATCCTTTGTATTTTCTATACTTCAGCTTCTGCAAAAATAGCGCCAAGTTCAAGGCATGTCTTGTAGTGCAGCTTTTTATAGCCTAAAGCCAGTATTTCTCTTAAGCTAAACTCAATATTTGCTTATTTTCTGAGTGAACCTGTGAAGAAAAATGCTCAAACTGCTTTAATTCATGCACCAAGACGTGCCCCACAATATATTCAAACGGTACAGCCTCCCCTATTTCGTGCATCGACCATTATCTTTGAAAACACAGATGCACTGTTTAATCGACACTGGACTGATGCTTATGATTATAGCTATGGCACACATGGCACACCGACTACATTCACACTCGCTGATCAGATTGCGCAATTAGAAGGTGGTGAATACTGCTTACTCGCACCAAGCGGACTATCAGCAATTAATTTGGTGAATTCCTGCTTTTTAAGTCAAGGCGATGAAGTTTGGGTGGCTGACAATATTTACGGCCCAAACATGGAGCATTTACGCAATTTAGAGCAGCGTTACGGCATCACCGTTCAAGTCTACAATCCAATTGATGTCGATAGCTTTCAACCTTCTGCCCAAGCCAAACTGATTTGGCTAGAAGCGGCAGGTTCGGTCACACTAGAGTTTCCAAACCTAACTGCATTAGTCAAAAAAGCCAAATCACATCACATGCTCACAGCATTAGATAATACTTGGGGTGCAGGACTTGCGTTTAATGCTTTCGATTTTGGTGATGAACATTTAAGTGTCGATATAAGCGTCCATGCCCTGACCAAATACCCAAGTGGTGGTGGTGACATTTTAATGGGGTCTGTCGTGACCCGTGATCAACACTTACATCATCAACTGTTTCGTATGCATGCCATTCAAGGTATTTGCGTATCGGGCGATGATGTCGCGCAAGTACAACGCAGTTTGGCTTCGATGCAACTACGTTATGAGCACCAAGCAAAAAGCACAATTGAATTACTCAACTGGCTGAAACTACAACCACAATTTGCTCAGGTGTTGCATCCTGCCGATGCCACATCTGCGGGGCATGCGTATTGGAAAGAAATTTGTCGCGATGGACACAGTGCAGGTTTGGTCAGTGTGATTTTTAAGCCTGAATATGATTTAGCCGCTGTACGTCAATTCTGCGATGCTTTATCTTTATTTAAGCTCGGCTTTAGCTGGGGCGGCCCTGTAAGTTTAGTGATGCTTTATGATCTCAAGTCCATGCGTACCCTAGAGCACTCTCACTTGGCTGAAGGATTATTGGTGCGTTTTTGTATTGGGCTAGAACATCCTGCAGATTTAATTCACGATATTCAAAATGCCTTACAACGCTTCAGCGACTAATGCAGCACAGATCATCATTTTAACAATAGCTATATAAATCAGGATAAAAATATGAGTACAGCAATCGTTATTGGTAAAAAAACTGCCGACGTTCAACAAGACGTGGTTTTACATTCACAGTTTGCCAACCGCCACGGTTTAATTGCAGGTGCAACAGGTACAGGTAAAACCGTCACCTTAAAAGTCTTGGCAGAAAGCTTTTCACGAATTGGTGTACCCGTATTTTTAGCCGATGCCAAAGGCGATGTTTCCAGTCTAGCCAAAGCAGGCAGCAGCAGCCCAAAGTTTGATGCACGTATTAAGAGCTTAGGTATCGAAAGCATTCCGTTTGCAGCATCTCCTGTGGTGTTTTGGGATTTATTTGCCGAACAAGGTCATCCGATTCGTACCACCATTTCTGAAATTGGCCCGTTATTATTGGCGCAAATGCTGAACCTGAATGACACCCAAGAGGGCGTGTTGTCTGCGGTATTCCGTATTGCCGATGATCAGGGTTTATTACTGATTGATTTTAAAGATTTAAAAGCCATGCTGACCTATGTCAGCGAACACGCCAGTGAATTTAAAGCTGAGTATGGCAATCTTTCTCCAGCCAGTTTGGGTGCGATTCAGCGCAATTTACTGGCTTTAGCTGATCAGGGCGGTGATAAATTCTTTGGTGAGCCGAGTTTGGATATTTTGGATTTTATTCAAACTGACAGTCAGGGACGCGGCAATATTAATGTTTTGGCTGCAGACAAACTCATGAACACGCAAAAACTGTACGCCACCTTTTTATTATGGATGTTATCAGAACTGTTTGAGCAATTGCCTGAAGTGGGCGATATGGACAAGCCAAAACTGGTGTTCTTTTTTGATGAAGCACACTTGTTATTTGACAATGCCAGCAAAGCCCTGCAAGAAAAAATTGAGCAAGTGGTACGCCTGATTCGCTCTAAAGGCGTGGGGATTTATTTTGTGACCCAAAACCCGCTGGACTTGCCTGAAAGCGTATTGGGACAATTGGGTAACCGCGTTCAGCATGCCTTACGTGCTTTTACACCCAAAGACCAAAAAGCAGTAAAAACTGCCGCAGATACATTCCGCGCTAACCCAGATTTTAAAGTTGAACAAGCCATTACCGAACTTGCGGTAGGTGAAGCCTTAATTAGCTGCTTAGATGAACAAGGCACACCGCAAATTGTAGAACGTGCTTGGGTAATGCCGCCCTACTCATCGTTTAGCCCAATCAGCACAGAAGAACGACAAGCCTGTATCAGCCAAAGTGTCATTGCAGGCGTGTATGAGCAGCAGCTAGATCGTGAAAGTGCTTATGAAATGCTGCAACAAAAAGTTGAGCAACGTCAGCAACAAGCGGCAGCAGCAGAACAAGCAAAAATTGAAGCCAAGGAAGCTGAAGCTCGCGCCAAGCAAGAGACTAAAGAAGCCGAAGCACTCGCCAAACAACAAGCGCGCGAGCAAGAGCGTCTAGCCCGTGAACAGCAAAAAGAAGCAGAACGCGCTGCCAAACAGCGTGAAAAACTGACTCAGGATATTGTGGGAACCTTTGCCAAAAGTGCAGCACGTAGCTTAGGCGGTTCTACTGGGCAGAAAATTGTACGAGGTTTGTTAGGGTCATTATTTGGTAAGAAATAGCATGTTATAAACGATGAGGTTTGTATAAATTTCATTCATGGATGCACCACCCAAAACCTGAATGAACACTTAAAAACCTCTCGCTGTCACATCTACAAACTCCATAAAAACTTTAAAAATTATGGGATATTTTTATAATACATAATTTTTTTAAGGTTTTTCCAAAAATTGGTTGCAATCCTTACTTATAAGATATATTTTAAATACATCTTATAAATAACAGCCATGAGAGATCGAACATGACTCCACAGCAAATTGACCTTGTAAAAGCAACTGTTCCTGTACTGCGTGAAAATGGTGTCGCACTCACAGGTTATTTCTATAATCGCATGTTGGGGAATAATCCTGATCTAAAAGAAACCTTTAACATGGGTCACCAACGTAGTGGTGCGCAGGCTCAAGCGCTTGCAGGTGCTGTATTGGCTTATGCTGAAAATATTGAAGATCCATCTGTACTTGCTCCTGTCATTGAGCTGATTGCCCACAAACACGTGAGCTTAAACATTCAAGCACCTGACTATAATATTGTGGGCGAAAACCTGCTGCATTCTATTAGTGAAGTGTTGAATATTTCGATGGAAGATCCACTGATTGATGCTTGGGCAGCAGCCTACGGTCAATTGGCTGAGGTATTTATTAATGCGGAACGTGCAATCTACGAACAGCATCAACAAACTAAAGGTAGCTGGTTAGGCTGGCGCAACTTTAAAATTGCCAAGAAAGTGGTAGAAAGTGACGAAATCACCTCTATTTACTTCGAGCCAGTAGATGGTGGCGATTTACCAAATTACGAAGCAGGTCAATATATTTCGGTACGTGTGTTTGTAGAAGAACTTGGCTTGAAGCAACCACGTCAATACACGCTATCGACTAGCCCACAACAAGATTACTTACGTATTTCTGTAAAACGTGAACCAGGCAATGGCGCAGATAAAGTAGCAGGTTGGGTATCGAACACACTTCATGGCTTACCAGAAGGTTCTGAAGTTGAAGTATCTGCACCAACAGGTAACTTCTTCCTCATCGACAGCAACAAACGTAATGTCTTCATTAGTGGTGGTGTAGGCCTAACGCCAATGATTGCAATGTTGAATCAATTGGTGACTTTAGATGTGCCACAACCTGTGACATTTATTCACGCATGTCGTAGCAAACAAGTACATGCCATGAAACAGCATCTCCAAGACTTAACTGCAAAATGTCCACGTATTCATACGTTGACTGCGTATGAGTTCCCGAACGAAGGTGATGTACTGGGTCAAGATTACGATGTTGCAGGTCGTTTAGACCTCAGCACTGTAGATGCAGCGCTGTTACCAGCCGATGCAGATTACTACTTATGTGGTCCAATGCCATTCATGGCAGAACAGCGTAAAGCTTTACTTGCGCGTGGCATCAAAGATGAGCAAATCCATAGCGAAGCATTTGGTACAGGTGGTGTGCGCCACTAATCCAAAGCATTAAAAAGCAGATAGGTAAGGCTAGTCTAGTTATGCTAGACTAGCCTTAATTTCTTCATTTTTTGAAAAAACATCTGTGCGATCATGCAATTAAATAAATTCACCGACTATGCACTGCGTATTTTAATGTATATCTCACGACCACGAGATGTACCCTATACCATTGCGGAAATCGCACAGGATTTGCATGTTTCCCAAAACCATTTGGTTAAAATTGTCCACTTTATGGGCAAGCAGGGCTGGTTGATTACCACTCGTGGTAAAGGCGGTGGAATTCGCCTGCATCCCGATGCAATCCCGTTACGTTTAGGTTATGTGGTCAGAGTTCTACAAGGGGAAAATCAGATTGTAGAATGTAACACCCCACCGTGCGTACTCCGCTCACAGTGTGGACTCAAAGGCATATTGAATCGGGCAATGGAACAGTTTTACCAAAGCCTAGACCAATACAGCCTAGGCGAAGTACTACAACCCACTCAAAATATACAACTCAGCACCCAATCCCCTATTCCGCTGATTCACCTCTAAAAGGTAATCACTGATATTAAGCAAACCTACTCGCTTTTTTAGAGCTTTCAATTCGCAAAGTTCGCTTGCCTGTATGACTTGCTTTATAATGCCTGTTTGTAGACCATGAATTGAAGTTAAGTTATGCACCACAGCAGAGGAAAATCGAAAAACAGTAAGGCAGCGGCACAGCCACGGCAAAAAATCAGCTACGAGAAAAAAGTTGATCCAGCCATTACTGAGTACTCTGTTCGCGCCCTGAACTGGTTGCGGAAAGCTGAGTTCTTAATGAGTGCACCTAAACTCAACCTCTGCGTGGAAGATACAGGCTATGAAATTGCCTTTGCAGGTCGTTCCAATGCAGGTAAATCTAGTGCAATTAATGCCTTAACCAATCAAAAGCAATTGGCTCGTGCCTCTAAAAGACCTGGTCGTACCCAAATGATCAACTTCTTTAGTTTGGGCAACCCTGATCAACGTCTAGTCGATTTGCCTGGCTATGGTTATGCAGCTGTACCTGAAGCCATGAAAATTGTGTGGCAAAAAGAATTGGAAAATTATCTGATTCACCGCAAAAGCTTACAAGGCTTGGTGTTGCTTATGGACATTCGCCATCCTTTACAACACTTTGATGTCATGATGCTGGAATGGGCATATTCACGTAAATTATTCGTGCATGTACTCCTCACCAAATCAGACAAGCTCAACCGTGGCCCTGCCAACAAAGCATTGCTTGAAGTCAAACAACAGTTGAAAAAGATGAAACTAGATTTCTCGATTCAATTGTTTTCATCACTCAACAAGCAAGGCTTGGAAGAGCTGGCAAGTGTGATGGGTGGACGCTTAAACTTTACTTTAGAGCAAGCACATCACTTTGATTTAGACAGCATTCCAGAAGCCACTGGCGATGATGTTGATGTTGATGTTGATGTTGATGTTGATGTTGATGTTGATGTTGATGTTGATGTTGATGTTGATGTTGATGTTGATGTTGATGTTGATCAGTGTGTAGCTGTAGAATCTAACGATCCAACCACATCTGATGCAGAAATCAAATAATCGATTAAATCTCTGACTAATGCTTTATAAAATAAAGTCCTATTTGTGCAATATCGAATAGGACTTTTTGTTTGTGCTTTTCCTCACACCTGTCAGTGCGATTTCTTACACCACCAAAGTTGCACTTTACAACGCATAAAGAAATACCCTACTGTCAAAGTAATAACAATTACAGCAGATAAGGAGATCAAACATGCGGGCACATCTTTCAGTCATTACCCTTGCGGTAGAAGATTTACAACGTGCACTTGAGTTCTACCGTGACGGTCTAGGGCTTGCCACTGAAGGTATTATCGGTCAGGAATTTGAACAAGGTGCTGTGGTATTTTTTGAACTGCAAGCGGGTCTAAAACTAGCGTTATGGTCTAAACACAGCTTACAACAGGATATTGGCTTCGCCCCTGCCGAACAAGGCACAGCACAAATCACTTTGGGCCATAATGTACATAGCCCACTTGAAGTAGATCAGGTATTAAAGCAAGCACAAAATGCAGGTGCAAAAATTTTAAAACCTGCACAGAGCACCTTTTACGGTGGCTATGCAGGCTATTTTCAGGACTTAGATGGTCATATTTGGGAAGTCGTTTATAGCCCTTGCTGGGAATAAACCTTTTACTAAAAATACGTTCCTTTAGTGAAATATTGCGTAAAGCACAGTATTTAAGAATTTAATGCAGGGTCTTCACGGGTATGCCGATCAACCACCACACTGATCATCATATCGCCCTGCACATTCACCACGGTACGCACGGTATCTAGTAAACGATCTATGGGCAATAAAATCGCAATCGCTTCTGCAGGCAAGCCCACAGATTGTAATACCATAATCATCGTAACCATACCTGCGCTTGGAATACCAGGCGCGCCCAAAGAAGCGATCATGGCTGTGGCACAGACAATTAATTGCTGTCCTAAACTTAAATCCAGCCCCATTAAATTGGCAACAAACAAAGCCGCTGCAGCTTCATACAATGCCGTTCCATCCATATTCAGTTGTGTACCTAACGGGATCACAAAGCCTGCAGTTTGCGAACGCACACCTAAATTTTCCTGCGCACATTTCATCGAAAGTGGCATAGTGACAGAACTGGAACTGGTGGCAAAAGCCGTAATTAAGGCAGCACGTGTGCCTTTAAAAAAGGTGATCGGATCCATTTTGCCAAATATCCACAACAGCAAAGGCAAGACCACCACACCATGAAAAATCGTGGTGCCCGTGACCACTGCAGCAAACTCTGCCAAACGACTCAGGACTGAAATATCTTCGGTTGCAACCAACTTAGCCAATAAAGCAAAAATCCCCAAAGGTGCCAGTTTCATTACCCAGCCAATCATCAACATCATAATTTCAAAAAATTGCTGACTGAGTTTACGTACCGTTTTAAAGTGCTCCCCGCCTTTGACCAGCGCCACACCCACCAATAAGGCAAATATCACCACTGCCAAAACATTACCCTCGGCAAAAGCTTTAAACGGATTGATTAAGGTGTTTTGAATGAAATTGGTAAAAAACGAAGACGGCGTAAGCGTGTCTGGGCTTTGATGCTGCGCCATAGCATCTTGAAACATCACAATATCTACGCCTTTACCCACTGCAAATAAATGCGCACACGCCAAACCTAAAATTAAAGCCAAAGTCGTGGTGGTGACACAACACGCCAACGTAATTTTCCAGACTCGACTCAATTGCCCTACAGCCTGTAAGTTCGACACACCGACCACAATTGAGCTAAAAATTAGTGGGATCAGCAGCATTTTCAGTAAACCAATAAAAATACTGCTCATTAAACCAATGCCATACAAACTGGCGCTAAAAAATGTGCTGTCTGGAAATAGATTCAGAATAAAACCAAACACCACACCCAAAATTGCGGCAATTAGAATTTGTGTATTGAGGCTCATACGCAATTGAGTTTTTTAATGTGATGTGTGGACTATGCCATGTGGCTGAAATTGAATCGAGTATTATTTTTCTAGCGCACTTTGATTAGGTTCAGATCGTGCTTCAGGATGTAAAAAAGCCGACATGAATGTCGGCTGATGAATGTAGATTTTAAAGGCTATATTTTATTGCGTTTCGATTTCACGTAAACGAATCAAGCCTTCCTGACTGGTGCTACACACCAATTCACCATTTTGCCACATGCGCCCAAAGTTCAAACCACGCGAACTAGTGCTAATGGTGGCTTCCATGTCGTACAGCATCCAGTCATCCACACGGAACGGTTTATGGAAATACATGGCATGGTCAATACTGGCACACTGCAAACTTGGTGATAAATAGCTCAAACCATGCGGACGCAGTGCTGTGGTCATTAACGTGAAGTCTGAATAAAATGCCGCAATTGCCTGATGCAAAGACACTTCATCCACCTCTGGTGAAATGCTGTCATGGGTACGAATGTAGTGTGCATAAGCAGGTGCTTCAGGCTGCGGTAAAAATGGATTGCTCGGATTAATCGGGCGAATCTCCACCAAGCGATCACGCATAAAACTGGCACGCACATTTTCAGGTACAAACTCGACAATATGCTGTTTGAGTTCCGCTTCGTTTTTTAAAGCTTCTGCTGCAGGATAGTTTGGCTCTGAAATTTGATAATTCAGACCGTCTTCCAACGGCGCAAAGGACACCATCGCAGTAAAAATGGTACGCCCATGCTGAATGGCACGTACTTGACGGCTAGAAAAACTTTTACCATCACGCAAACGGTCAACTTCATAAATAATAGGTGCGTTGACATCGCCACCAAACAAGAAATAGGCATGCAATGAGTGCGCAGGACGATCAGTGGTATAAGATGCAGCACGTAAAGCCTGTCCCAAAACCTGTCCACCAAAAACACGTTTACCCACCAAGTTACGACTGATACCTCGGTAGATATTTTCTTCTAACTTTTCTAAACAAAGAAGTTCAACCAGCTCTTGTGTGAGTGCGTTCATAACTAACCTATGTATGGCGGAAATTGGGGATGCGGGATCGAAGTCGATGAAAAAATAAATCGTCAAAATAAACTGACTATTTTAAGCCTGCTATTTTGCCATAGATTCTGCATCTTTTACCCATCAAAGACTGACCGCTGTGTCACAACTTAGCCGATCAATTTTGCTAAAAATACGATTTTTAACGATAAAATCTAACAATATTCATGCAAATTATCTAAAAATGCAGCGCGATTATTAGATACAATGACGCAAAATAAATTCCCTACTGGCTAGGGACTTAGGTGATGAAGTAGGAGTGAGTATGTCCAAGCGTGGTTTTGGTCAAATGTATCGTCAGCTTTCTGGTAAGCTGCTTGACCTTGTGGTGACACCGCATGTTTTGGGTGAAGTCCCTGTCAAGGATGCGCAAAGTGTAGACTCAAATGCCACTCGCACCAAGATAACTTGCTACGTATTGCAAAATCACTCACGCAGCAATGCCTTGGTGGTCGATGGCGAAACACGTCGCTTAAAACTCACGCCTGCGCTTGATCCATTGGTGATGGGTTCACATAAAGAAAAAGCCTCGATTCTGTTTTTACAGCATCACGATGAGAACAACCTACTCAATCCACCACCTTATGCTTTTCCGCCACGCTTGTTACGTTTAATTGAACAATTAGAACAACACCCAGAACTTGATATTGAATTGGTACCTGTGACCGTGTTGTGGGGACGTTCTCCAGACAAAGAGGATTCGTGGTTTAAACTACTGTTTACCGATACGTGGGCAACGCCTGGCACAGTCAAGCAGTTAATGAATATTGGGGTGCATGGTCGTCAGTCTTATTTGGAATTTCACGAACCACAATCATTACGCGCTTTAATTGAACATGCCAAAACTGAGCATCCAAACCTGTCGCCTGCGACCTTTATTGTCAACACGCTAAATAATTACTTAGATGGGCAGCGTGAAGTCGTGCTTGGCCCAGACTTGTCTGACCGTCGCAATGTCATGCTCAGTCTGATTAAATCTCCCGATGTGCAAGATGCTATTCGTCGTGAAAGTTTACGCAGTAAAATTAGCGTGATTGAAGCCGAGCGTCGTGCGATTGGTTATTTAAATGAAATTGTGTCGGACTATTCTCATGCTGCGGTACGCTTTGCCGATATGGCACTGACCCGCTTATGGACACAATTGTACGATGGCGTGGAAGTGCATAATTTTAGTACCGTGCGCGAACTGGCCAAAGACTATGAAATTATCTACACCCCATGTCACCGCAGTCATATCGACTATTTATTGCTGTCTTATGTGATTTACAAACGCGGCATGATGGTGCCGTACATTGCTGCGGGCGATAACCTGAATATGCCATTTGTAGGTCAATTGCTTCGTGGTGGCGGTGCGTTTTTTATCCGTCGTACTTTCCGTGGCAACGGCTTATACACAACCGTCTTTAAAGAATATTTATTCAGTATTTTGTCGCGTAACACGCCGCTTGAATACTTTATTGAAGGTGGACGTTCACGTACAGGCCGCTTGTTGCCACCAAAAACAGGCATGCTCGCCATGACCATTCACAGTCATTTGCGTGGTCGTGCTAAACCGATTGCTTTTGTGCCAACTTATATTGGTTATGAACGCCTGATGGAAGGTTCAACCTATGTCGGTGAAATGCAAGGCAAGCCAAAAGAATCTGAATCGCTAATGGGCATTTTAAAAACCATGCGCAAGATTGAACGGATTTTTGGCAAGGTGCATGTCAATTTTGGCGAACCTGTGTTTTTAGATGATATTCTAAAACAACACGATGCCGAACACATCAGCATTGAAAAAAATGATGATCCTATTCCACCACAAGTGTCAGATGCAGTGAATACTTCAGCACATGCGATTTTGGAAAACATTAACCGTGCTGCGGTAATTAACCCGGTATCTTTGTTATCGCTGATTTTACTGGCAACACCAAAACATACCTTGGATGAAGAAATTTGTGTGAAGCAGTTAGACACTTACCGTAATCTGCTCACTGCCCTGCCTTATGATGAGCGCACTCAAGTCACACCATTATCAGGTAAAGAAATTATTGCCTACGGCTTAAAACTCAAACTGATTAAACGAGTGCAGCACGTTTTGGGCGATATTATCGCGATTGAAGACCATCAGGCGGTGTTACTCACCTACTTCCGCAACAATATTTTGCATGCCTTTGTCTTACCATCTTTAATTGCAGCATTGGTGAAACATAATGGTTCGATTCGTCGTGGTGATTTAATCAACGTCATTCGTACTTTATATCCGTTCCTGAAAGCTGAGTTGTTCTTGAAATGGCAAGATCAGGAACTCAAAGAACGGATTTGTGCCTATGTAGAAGCGTTAATTCAGGCCAAATTGATTTCTGAAGATGCGGAAGGCAACTTAATTTCACCTGCACCAAATAGTGAAGACCATAACCAGTTGGTAGTATTGGCTGCACCTGTAATGCAGAGTTTAGAGCGTTATTACATGACACTGGCGCTGATTACACAACGCGGCTCAGGCAATATTTCGGCACGTCAGGTCGAAGAACTCAGCCATTTGGTCGGTCAGCGTTTGTCGGTGCTGTATGAATTCAACTCACCTGAATTCTTTGACAAAGCCTTGTTCCAAAGCTTTATTAAAGTCTTAACTCAGCAAGGTTATATCAGCACCAACAGTGACAATGCGATTGTGTTTGATGATAACTTTAAAAACGTCGCACAATACGCCAATTTGGTGTTGGATGATGTGACTTTACAGATGCTGCAACACATCACCACCTTTAGCGATGAAGAATTGCGTGAGGCGTTAGAGGCTCTTGCTGCACAACAGGCGAAGAAACGCTTAAAACGTAAGAAGAAGTAATTTTCACACAAAAAAACATAGCGATCTGTATAGCAATAGGTCGCTATGCTTTAAATTGAATATAGAATAAAGTTTATAGCATTGATAAAATCATACACCTAAGCGCATTAATTTCTCTTGAATTGCATCACTCACAAATGCATTCAAAGAACTCTCCTCCGAAGCTAAAACAGCTTTGCGATGTAATTCAGGACTGATACGAACATTAAATGTTCCCTTGAATGGCTGATCAGGTTTCTTCCCTAATTCTGCACAAGAATCTAAATATCCATCTACCGATTCCTGAAAAGCTTGCTCAAGTGTTTTTAAGGTTTCAGCCTCATAAGTAATAAGATCTCGAATGAACGCCAATTTTCCAAACAACTCACCTGTTTCAAGGTCTGGTTCAATCGTCCCGAGATAACCTTTGTATTTAAAATAACTCATAAAAAACCCTCCTGCTTGAGTGCCTGCTTTACAGCTTTCAATGCCCCACCTTTGATTTCATTTTCAGGGTGAGGTCGATGCAGTAAAATCATGTGCTCGGTTTTGAGGTTTTGACATCCTCCCCCCCTTAAAAGAGGGTGATTCCTACAGCTAGACGCTTATGCCCAAGCGCAAGAATGTTTAGAGCTGAGTTTATATCTCGATCATGAGCTGTACCACAGCTCATGCACTCCCATTCTCTTATTCCAAGATCTGTACTACCTTTGGGACTACTTGAGGTGATCTCACCGCAGCACGAACAGATTTGGGTGGTATAGGCTTCTTGGACTTCTTCAAACAATACGCCTGCGTTCTCGCATTTATACTTGAGCATTGTTTTTAGTGCCGAAAATCCTGTATCCAAAACAGATTTTGCCATTTTGGTTTTTACTAATTTTTTAGCACTCAAGTCACCTACAATAATCAATGCATTTTCATTCACAAGCTTGGTGCTTGCTTTATGCAAATGATCTTTTCGACTATTTGCAATCTTGGCGTGTAATGCACGAACACGCTTCTTATTCCTGGCTCTCTGAGCAATACCTAATGTCTGCTCATATTTTCGATAGAATTTTGGATTTGAAATTACAGTGCCATCAGAACAGGTGGCAATATCTTTTAAGCCTAGATCAATACCAATCGCTTTGGTTGCTGTCGATTTATCTTGCTTAGGCGATTCAACAACAAGACATACATACCAACGCCCACGGCTATCCTCTACAAATGAACCTGTTTTTAACGTGTATTTGCTTAAACCGTAGCTATCCCAAAGCTTAAATTGGTGTTTTCCATACTGGACATATCCAGTGGCATATTTGATAGCCACCTTTTTAAAGGGAACCCATCCCAAAGAGCGCCTTGCTGATTTTTTATTGCTGATACGCCATTTCAGCTTTGCCTTTTTAAATTGCTTTCTTCGGGTGACTAATTCTTCAGTTACAGCCTGAATGGTTTGACTATGTAAATTACATTCTTTGGATGTGCCTTTCGTATATTTGGCAATATCAAAAGCAGAGAGAAATTCACCTTTCCGCTTCAAATGCCTAAACCCTAAATCATTGACATAATTCCAGACGAAGTTCACTTCTGATGCTAGTTGGTCTAACACCTTGCAATGTTTGTCTTTTATACGTAATTTAAGGGTTTTCATGTACTTATATTAACAATCAAAACTCAAGGAAAATAGTCCTTAGTTAAATCAAACGACACTTCATGTCGTGTCGCTTATATCTCTGACCTGAAGGACAGAGTTTTACGCTCCATTTGATAAATGATTACACATTGAATAATTCAAATCCACTCGCCACCATCCTCTGGGCAAAAATCCTTTTCCCTGTTTCACGCTCACTTTCCAACACCAACTCAGGTAAATTTAATTCACGCTGAATCTTTAAAATCATTTCATGCAAAGGCTGAGCTTGGTTATTACTGCAGATGTATGATGGTTCTGGATGTTCCACGTGAAGTAAATGTACCAAAAAGCCCGCCAAATCATCAATATGAATTCGATTTGACCAATGTATATTCGGGTAACTTTGCGTGCTTTCCGCAAGTTTGAGCATGCGTGCTGTCGAAGTACCATAAATACCCGAAGGACGCACAATCACACATTGTTCAGGATAAGCCTGTTGCCACAAGTGTTCCATCTGCAACAACAACTGACCTTGCACATCACTCGGCTTAGGCACAGTATCATCATCAATACATTCACCTGCGTTTTCACCATAAACCCGTGTAGATGACACCACAATAATTCGCTTTACAGGATGATCTTTTAATGCAGTAACAATCGGCTGCACAGAATCTACATAAGTCTGTTGATACGCTTCTACAGAACTCAAAACCGTATTTCGAGATGGTGCAAGTAATACATAAACTGCATCCACAGGTTGAATCTGTGATAAATCGAGCTGTTGAATATCCTGAAGCAGATGCGTCATATCAGGATCTGTTTTCGGACTGCGGCTAATTGTGGTAATTTGATGACCGAGCGTAAATAGTTGTTTTGCAACACGCTGCGATGTTTTACCATAACCAATAAATAGAATATGCATTCAGCACCTAATCATAGCATTTGAAGTTGAGGGGACATGGCTGCAGTCCATCAGTTGCAAGGGGTAGGCTCTGCCTCTGCCGCATTACTCGAAAAACTAAATATTTTCACCACAGATGACTTGTTGTTTCATCTACCGCGTGACTATGAAGATCGTAGCACGATCATCCCCATGAACCAATTAAACGTGGGAAGTAGCTATTTACTCGAAGGTGTGGTCAAAGGGGTCGATTTTCCACCAGGTAAACGCAAGTCGATGGCTGTCAATTTAGAAGATGAATTTGGCAAAATTACCTTACGTTTTTATCATATTTATAAAGGTATTACAGATCGTGCCAAACTTGGCAATCGTTTAAGAGTATTTGGCGAAGTACGGGTTGGAGCACGTGGTCTGGAAATGTATCACCCCGAATTACAACTGATTACTGAACATACCCCACTGCCTAAAACCCAACTGACCGCTATTTACCCAAGCACCGATGGGCTGACCCAAGCCAAATTACGTGAATACGTCAAACAAGCTTTGGCACAGCATAGCGATGATTTGCCTGAACTCTTGCCTGAAAAAATGACCAATGGCTACGCACTCAAACAGGCGCTGGATTATATTCACCATCCACCTTTAAATGCCAATATGCTGCAATTGGCACAAGGCTCTCACCCTGCACAGCAACGCCTGATTTTTGAAGAATTGGTGGCGCATCAAGTCAGTTTACTAACCCGACGGGCTTATATTCAGCAAATTGCCTCACCTGCATTTTCCCCAAGTCAAAAACTAGCACCTGCGTTACTCGGTAACATGCCATTTCAAATGACAGGCGCACAGCAACGGGTTTCGCAAGAAATCATGCAGGATTTGCAGCGTAATAAACCCATGCTGCGCTTGGTACAAGGTGATGTAGGTGCAGGTAAAACCTTGGTCGCTGCAGTCGCAGCGTGTCATGCGCTAGAAGAAGGTTGGCAAGTCGCGCTGATGGCACCCACTGAAATTTTGGCAGAACAACATTATCTGAACTTTCAAAAATGGTTTGAGCCGTTGGGCTTAACGGTGGCATGGTTGTCTGGCAAACAAAAAGGTAAAGCACGCGCAGCAGCCGAACTAAGTATTCAAGATGGCAGCGCCAATTTGGTGGTTGGGACACATGCGTTATTTCAGGACAATGTGCAATTTGCAAAATTGGGTTTGGTGATTATTGATGAACAACACCGTTTTGGGGTCGATCAACGTCTGGCTTTGCGCAATAAGGGTGCCAATCATACTACACCGCATCAATTGGTGATGACTGCAACGCCTATTCCACGTACCTTAGCCATGTCCGCCTATGGCGATTTGGATACTTCGGTGATTGATGAACTACCGCCAGGACGTACGCCTATTCAAACGGTAACCATTCCGCTAGATCGGCGTGAAGAAGTATTACAACGCATTGCCAGCAATTGTGCCGAAGGCAAACAAGCCTATTGGGTCTGTACCTTGGTGGAACAGTCGGAAACCTTAGATGCGCAAGCTGCCGAGGCGACTTTTGCTGAAATTAAAGAACGCTTTCCTGAACTGAATATTGGGCTGGTACACGGCAAAATGAAAGCCGATGAAAAACAAGCCGTCATGCGGCAATTTAAAGACAATCAACTACAATTACTGATTGCCACCACAGTAATTGAGGTCGGGGTCGATGTACCCAATGCTTCAATTATGGTGATCGAAAATGCCGAGCGTTTAGGACTTTCACAGCTGCATCAGTTACGTGGACGAGTCGGACGGGGTGCCAAAGCCAGTTTTTGTGCCTTGTTGTATAAAAATCCACTTTCGCAAAATGGACAAGAACGCTTGCGGATTATGCGCGAAACCAACGATGGTTTTGTGATTGCAGAAAAAGATTTAGAACTGCGTGGCCCTGGGGAACTTTTAGGAACCAAACAAACGGGAGATATGGGCTTTCGGGTGGCTAAATTAGAACGGGATGATCATTTGCTGGCACAGGCGCATCATGTGGCACAGCAAATTTTAAACGATTATCCTACACATGCCGAAGCTTTGCTAAAACGCTGGCTGCCTGAGGCACCACGTTATGCCTATGTTTAAACGGATTGCAGTCCTAAGATGACTCAGCCGATCAATCTACTACAATGCGGCATACAATGGCTGCGCCAACTGCAACCGTGTCAGCTCTGCCATAGCGACACGCAATGGCAACATTCGGTCTGTCAAACCTGTTGGCAACAATTGCCGTGGCGTAGCCAAGCGGTACAACGACAAGAAATGCAGATTCAAGTCACTTTTGATTATCACTATCCAATTAATCGCATCATTCAACAATTTAAATATGAACAGCAGTTACATTACCAACTGCTTTTAGTAGGCGCGCTAAAACAACTGTCTTATCCTAAAATCCAAGCCATTGTACCGATGCCAATTTCCACTGCCCGCTTGACTGAACGCGGCTACAATCAATCTTTATTGTTAGCAAAAGGACTAGCGCGGCATTTAAATGTCCCGATTTGGCAACCTGTGACCCGCTTACAACAGCACGCGCAAAAAGGCTTAAGTCGCTTAGAACGATTGGAAGACATCCAACAGCAATTTCAAATTCAGAATGCGCCTAAAATCCGTTTTCGTCGGGTTTTAATTGTGGATGATGTGGTCACGACGGGCAGTTCAATTCATGCACTCAAACAGCAGTTGCTCAAGCTCGGCTGTCAAAAAGTCGAGGCGGTTTGTCTCGCCAGTGCTGAATAAAAAAACTATTCGGTTGAATATGCTCAACGCATTAAAAAGTTGAACTTAAAATATAGAAGAATGATCAACTGCTCTTAATTTTGTTGTAAATATTGTTTTAACCACGGCATCACCACTTCACGGGTCAGCGGTGCCAACAAAGTATCTTGATCATCCAAATCTACCCACTTCATTTCGGCAATTTCAGCAGCAATTTTTGGTGCCTGATCAAGCTGAACCCAATACACATAACTGACCAAACGGCAGTCGGGCTCATTGGCCGTTGCTGTTTCATAGCGTCCAATAAATTGTTGAATTTGCGCCTGACAGCCAATTTCTTCGGCAATTTCTCGCAACATGGTCGTTTCAGGCGCTTCATTGGGTTCTAATTTGCCACCGACCTGCATAAAACACGCGGTATGCTGTTTACGCACCACCAATAACTGCTGTTTGACATTTAAAATAATTGCAGCTGCAACGGTAATGATGTTGTTGATCTCAGCCATTTTATTTCGCCAGTTCCTGCTGCACCCACTCTAGCTCAGGCACTCACCATTTCATTTCAGGAACACGGTATTGTTCAAATTGCTGCAAAATATTGTCAATACAATTCGATACAATCAATGCCTCACAAAAACGTGGCTGAGTAAAACCTTTTTCAGAGGTCTGTCTTAAAAACTTCAGCAAATCATCATAAAAGCCAGCTACATTAAAAAAGGCACAGGGTTTTGAGTGAATTCCTAATTGTGCCCACGTCCATTGCTCAAAAATTTCTTCTAAAGTTCCAGAACCACCCGGCAAAGCAATAAAGCCCTCGGCCAATTCTGACATTTTTATTTTGCGGGCATGCATGTTTTCTACGATGTGTAATTCGGTCAAATGCGGATGCGCCAATTCATGCTCTGCCAAACTTTCAGGCATGACACCAATTGCACGCCCACCTGCGGCCAAAGTACTATCTGCCACCACACCCATTAAGCCTGAGCGTCCACCGCCATAAATTAAAGTTTTGCCTTGTGCAGCCAATGTTTCACCCACTTTTCGTGCATTTTCAACAAAAACTGAATCTTTTCCTGGGGCAGAACCACAGAAAATAGCAATTGACGACATCATTTTTTCACCATGTTATCTGGCTGTCATGCCATAAAATTAAACTTCAGGGAGATTTTTAAATAAAATAGCATTCTGAGCAGTGTATTTAGTAAGATCCTTGTCTAAAATACACCCATCCACAAAACCCATACTGCGCAAGGAGAAAAGACGAATGCTTGAAGCCTTTTATGCCACAGAGCGCGGTAGTCTGGAAGATGCCACCATTAACGGTGGTTTTGATTTGCATCCAGATCTGGTCTGGATTGACCTGATTGCCCCTTCACAAGAAGAACAGCAATGGGTACTAGACGCATACTCACAAAATTTACCAACCTTAAAATCTTTGGAAGATATTTCATCTTCAGCGCGATTCTACCGTGATGATGACGGTATTTTACACATTAGCACCTATTTTTTAACTAAAAATAAAAACTATCAAGTCGATGGTGAAACTGAAGACAATTCCAGTATTTTAGCCACAGTACAAACCGTTGCCTTTATCTTACATAAAGAACACCTGTTTACCCTACGCGGTGAAAAATTAGTGGCATTTCGGGCATTTCGGGCACGGGCACGACGTAACGACTACGAAATTGATTATAAAGACCCGACTTGGGTGCTTTTAGGCTTGCTTGAAGCCAAACTGGACGAACTTGCGGATATCTTAGAAGATATCCACAAGGACTTGGAAAAGTATTCCACAGAAGTTCTGAATAACCGTCATCGTGAGCAAATTTTAGACCTCGATGACATGATTACCCGACTGGCACAATTAGAAGACATGCTTGGAAAAGCGCAATTGTGTTTGATTGATTTACGTCGTGTCCTGACCTTTTTGGCACGTCCGCGTGCGTTGGGCAGTCATATTTACGATGCCGACATTCGAGAACTCAGTGAAGATGTACGCTCACTGGTCGAACACGATGCCTTCTTATTCCAAAAAGTGCGCTTCTTGCTCGATACCACTTCAGGCTTCATTAACACCGAACAGAACGACACGATTCGTCGATTCTCGATTTTGCCGAGTATGTTAGCGCCACCGATGTTAGTTGCCAGTGTTTATGGTATGAACACCGACGTGTTACCTTTTGCCAAAGGCACCACCAGTTTTATAGTGGTCAGTATTATTTTAATTGGCTTCTTTATTGGCCCATTAATTTACTTTAGATGGAAAAAATGGATTTGATGCCTTTTATTCCCTCTCTTTTTAGGTTTAGGAGAGGGTTAGGGAGAGGTTTGCAATCTTTTCTCTCCTTTTAGAAGCGGGTTAGAAAGGTTTGCAATTTTTCTTCTCCTTTTAGCAGCGGGTTAGAGAGGTTTGCAACCACTCATAACCTCCCTTTAGTAAAGAAAGGAAATTAACGCAATAAAAAAAGCACCTTACAAGTAGGTGCTTTTTTGTGGTTTCAGTTTTAGGCGATCAGTTTTAAATCATCTTGCAAATGACACGCTTGAATGATTTTCATCATTTTTTCAGGAACAGCTTTAAACTGTAAGCCTTTGGCTTCTGGTGTCTGACGCAACCATTGCACCAAAACAGCCAAAGCCAAAGTGCTGCCTTGTTCCAGATTTGCCAAATTCACTACCAAAGGTAGTTGCTGTTGACGAATCAACTGTATGCCTTTTTGGTAATATTGCTCAGCATTACTGAAATCTATTTTTCCAGAAACGCATAATTCCTGATTTGATAATTCAATCACGCCACACCTAACCTATTTTTTCTTTTCAACCGCAGCTTCTGCATCTGGCTTAAAGGTTGCAATAGCTTTATCAATATTGCCACCATTACGCTTCACGTTTGCCGCAAACTGGTTACGGAATTGCAAACCTAGATCAATACCCGAAACGTTGATGTTACGGATTTTCCATTGGCTGCCTTTATCTGCCAACTGGAATGACACAGGAATTTTTTCACCATTGTGAACAAAGTCGATGGTCACTACAGGGTTCTTGCTGTTGGTCGCCTTATAAGGACGCATGGTATAGGTTTGGTTACTGAATTTCGCAAACGCTGTACCATAGTTCTCAATTAAGGTTTCACGGAAGTTTTTCTCAAACTGTGCACGTTGTGCCGCTGAGCTGTATTGGTTGGTTGCATAAGTCCCCATCACAATACGGGTAAATGCTTGCGCATCTACATACGGGTCAAGGTTCTGACGCACAATGGTTTTCACCAATGCTGGATTGTTCTGCAATTTAGCATGATCTGCTTTTAAACGTGTAATCAAGCTATCGGCAACTTTTTTCACAAAAGCTGGTGGCGCTTCTGCGGGTGCAGCAAATGCAGTACCTGCCAACATGGTAGAAAGCACACTTACCGCCAGAGTTTGCTTTAAAAGTGTTTTCACGGACAATCTCCTCAATTACTCAACAAATGACACTTCTGCATCTGTTGTTTCAGCTGTCGCTGTATCTGTGTCTGACGCTGCATTGGATGTTTTCGCTGCACCGCCAGTAATAAACTTACTGATTAAATCTTCTAAATCCATGGTGCCTTGGGTATTGGCAATGCTTTCGCCACGTTTCACAAAGTTCAAACCACCACCTGGAACAACTTTGAGATACTTCTCACCCAACAAACCATTGGTTGCAACCATTATGTAAGCATCTTCATCAATACTGGTGATGGATTTCATGTTACTCAACAGTTGTTGTTCCATTTCTTTTTGTTGCTCAGGACTTGCCTGTTCGTATTCAGCACTGTAACGCAATTCTTCAACTGCATAATTTTGCACTGTTTTTAATTGCTCAGCATTAAAACTGGTCAGTTTACCATCCAACTCAAATTCAACAGTGGCCAAACGTGATACAGGGTCTAAGGTGATGTCATTCACACGCCCAATGGTCACACCGCTCATGGTGACTTTAGCACGTGGTTTTAAACCATTCACATTGTCAAACGTTGCGGTCATATTATAGCTGTCACGTAAATTGGTTCCGACCAATCCACTGACTTTCATCGCCAAGAAAAACAATGCAATGCCTGTCAGAATGACAAAAACACCTACGGCCAGCTCACTAGTACGTGATTTCATTAAACACCTCCGAACATGACCGCAGTCAACACAAAATCAAAACCTAAAACACATAATGAAGAATACACCACGGTGCGCGTGGTCGACGTTGCAATGCCTTCTGAGGTCGGCACACAGGCATAGCCCTGATACACTGCAATCCAGGTACAAATTAATGCAAAAACAAAACTTTTAATAATGGTGCCATTAAAAATATCTTTATAGAATTGCACGCTGCTTTGCATGCCACCCCAGAAAGAACCTTCATCTACACCCAGAAAATCTACCCCAACCATTTTGCCGCCCATAATGCCAATCGCAGCAAAAATAATGGATAGCATTGGCAGGCTAACAATACCCGCCCATAAACGTGGTGACACAATACGCTTGAGTGGGTCTACCCCAATCATTTCCATACTGGCCAATTGTTCTGTAGCTTTCATCAGACCAATTTCAGCGGTTAAGGCAGAGCCTGCACGTCCTGCAAATAACAATGCTGCAACCACAGGGGCGAGTTCACGTAACAAGGTTAAAGACACCATGGTACCAAGCATGGCTTCCGAGCCAATATTGACCAAAATGGAGTAACCTTGTAAGCCTAAAACCAAACCAATGAATAAACCCGAGACCGCAATAATGAGTAGGGACATAACGCCTACACGGTACATCTGGTAAACAAACAGTTTTACCCCAAGCCAAGTTGGCATGGAAAATAAGATTTGCAACAACATTTGGGTGGCGACACCAATGCCACGAACACGCTCAATGACGCGTTGACCTAATGCGGCAATAGCATTCATGAACGCACCTCATCACTTAAATAAGCCTGATGGCTAAATTGATAATCGACAGGCCCTTCGGCAGCGCCTGTTAAGAACTGACGCACAAATGCCGATTCATGCTGTTTTAATTCTGCAGGTGTACCTTCGCCCTGAATCACGCCTTCCGCGATAATATAAATGTAGTCGGCAATTGATAAAGTTTCGCCAACATCATGCGAGACGATAATGGTGGTTAAATCCAACGCTTCTCGCAAGGAACGGATTAAACGGGTCAACACACCTTTTACAATCGGGTCTTGCCCTGCAAATGGTTCATCATACATGATCAATTCAGGGTCTAACGCAATCGCACGTGCCAATGCCACACGA
The DNA here is from genome assembly GCF_013390985.1 of Acinetobacter sp. Swhac1. Lineage (NCBI taxonomy): Bacteria > Pseudomonadati > Pseudomonadota > Gammaproteobacteria > Moraxellales > Moraxellaceae > Acinetobacter > Acinetobacter sp. Swhac1. The sequence goes on from NZ_JACASN010000009.1 coordinate 108,264, forward strand.
CGGTTCATCCCGCCTGAGAGTTCTGCAGGCATAAGTTGTTCTGTACCACGCAAACCGACTGCTTCAAGTTTTAAAGCCACCAGTTCTGCAATTAAATGTTCAGGCAACTGGGTATGTGCACGCAATGGAAACGCGACGTTTTCATATACGCTCATATCGGTAAATAATGCACCGCTTTGGAATAACATGCCCATACGTGCGCGCGCAGCAAACAACTCCTGACGCGACATTTGCGCAAGATTTTTTCCATCCAGAAAAATATCACCATGATCGGGAGTCAACTGACCACCAATCAAACGTAATAACGTGGTTTTACCAGTACCTGAAGGTCCCATAATGGCAGTAATTTGACCACGGCGAATCTTTAAACTGACATTTTCGAAAATGACACGTTTCCCTCGTTTAAAGCTCAGTTCATTGACTTCAATCAATGACGGCTCATGTTGAGGCATTGGATTATTCATAGCTGAGGGTCTTCCTGCATTTTTTCAGCACGCATACTATAAAGGATTGAAGCGCAAAATGTTATCTAGCAAATTTTTAAAAACTGTGCACGTATTGTTCAAGCAGTCTTATTATTGTTATTTAAATCACTTTTAGGACAGCAACAATTTAAAAGTAAGAAGAAATAATATAATACATTAAATTGCATAAGATGAGTGCTAAACCAATATACGGCATCATTCCCTCTCTCGTCTGCATGAGCAATCGTAAGCTATTGATGTTCATAATTAGCAAATAGAGTTAAAAACGTGACTTATTATACATTTTATTTATCTAAAACAAAAATATTTAACATAAAAAAACCAGTGCTGAGCACTGGTTTTTCTTTATACAAATTGCTATCGCGATCTTAGTCGTTAAATTTACGACGTGGGCGATCAAAACCACCTTCACGGCGTGGACGATCTGAATTGAACTCGCGACGTGGACGATCTTCACCACCAAAAGAACGCTTAGGACGATCATCAAACGAACGTGGTTGACGGTCACCAAAACCACCCTCACGACGATCACCAAAATCACGTTTTGGACGATCACCGAAGCTACCTTCACGACGTGGTTTGTAGTCTACGCGGTTGCCACGGTTGTCATCATTCGCATCAAAACGCGGCTTATCGTTGAAGCCACCTTCGCGACGCGGACGGTCTGAATTAAATTCACGACGTGGACGGTCATCAAATGAACGCTGTGGACGATCACCGAAACCACCTTCACGGCGCGGACGGTCTGAGTTGAACTCGCGACGCGGACGATCTTCAAATGAACGTTGTGGACGGTCACCGAAACCACCTTCACGGCGTGGACGGTCTGAGTTGAACTCACGACGCGGACGATCTTCACCAAATGCAGGACGTTCACCACGTGGTTTGTCATCAAAGCTGCGACGTGGACGTTCATCACCGCCTTCACGACGTTTAAAGTTGCTTTCGCCTTCAAAACGACGACCGCCACCAAAACCGCCACGACCACCGCGACCGCCATCACGACGACCACGACCACCGTCACGACCAGAACGTGCTGGAGGTGGAGATGGCTCTAAGCCTTCAATTTCAGAAACGCTTAAACGTGCATCTAAGAAATCTTCCAACGCACGGATTTTGCCGCGCTCACGGTAAGTTGCCAAAGTAATCGCGTTACCAGTACGACCCGCACGACCTGTACGACCAATACGGTGTACATAGTCTTCATTTTTCATTGGTAAACCGAAGTTAATCACGTGAGAAATAGTTGGTACGTCTAAACCACGTGCTGCAACGTCTGTTGCAACCAAGATTTTTGCACGGCCTTCGCGAATGCTGCGTAAACGACGGTTACGAACGGTTTGTGGCATTGCACCGTGTAGTGCAACAACCGAGTGACCCGCTTCAGCCAATTCTTCAGCCAGCATATCGGTATCTTCTTGAGTAGATGCGAATACAACCGCTTGATCTACACCTTCATCAGATAACCAGTGTGACAATAATTTTTTCTTGTGCTCGAAACCATCAGTCCAGTGTAAAGTCTGGGTGATGTCCATATTCGTTGAGTGACCTGTTTCAATCGCAATACGTACAGGCTCATTCATCATGCGTTCTGCAAGTGTGATAATACGGCTTGCAAAAGTTGCAGAGAACATCAAGGTTTGCTTACGGTTAGCAGCTAAATCGCTAATCGCTTCTAGGTCTTCAGAGAAGCCTAAATCGAGCATACGGTCAGCTTCGTCCACAATTAAGGCATCAACTTTATCAAGTTTGATTTGACGACGGTTCACCAAGTCAAGTAAACGACCTGGAGTCGCTACAACCACTTGCGCACCTTTTAATTGTTGGATTTGCTTACCAAAAGGCATACCACCCATGATTGCTGCAATACGTACACCTTTCATGTGACGTACAAATGCAATCGCGTCTTGGCTAACTTGTTGAGCCAATTCACGTGTGGGGCAAAGCACTAAAATTGAAGGCTGAGTAATAGCTTTCATACGCTCTTTAAATGGTACGAAAGTGTCTTGGCTCGCCAATACGTTTAAAGTTGGGAGTAAAAATGCAGCAGTTTTACCAGAACCTGTTTGGCTAGATACCAATAAGTCTTTACCTTCAAGTGCCGCTGGGATCGATTGTTCTTGAACAGGAGTCGGCGTAGTAAAGTTCAAGCCTTCTAAAGCTTGTTGTAAAGATTCATGTAAAGAAAAATCAGCAAAAGTTTTGCTCATAGAGATTTTCACCCTGAAAATGGGTGCTCCATTAAATAAAGTCAGATGGACATCGGCAAAAAGCGGTACAGCAATTATCGCTGACAATTTAAGATTCAGCGGCGATCCGAGTAACGACGATGTGATATAACGCACGCATGATTACGGCTTAACCTGAAGGAATCGCTTTAGCGATTGGGGCGCGAGATATCGTCCTCTCTTTGGACCGCACGCGCATACACAATGATTAGAAGAGAAATGTTCAGGTAATGAACAGAAATTAAGTGCGTGCGCGGATTATAGCAGGATTATTTTAAAAGTCACCTTATTTAATCGACTTTTGCTGTTTTTTGTGTAAACAGTGATAGATTCTGCTTTTATGGCTAGTATATGGACGATAACAACAGATTTAAAACCAGCAGTTTTAGACCGTTAGGTAAAAGAAAAGCCCTCAGGATGAGAGCTTTGCTAAGTGTCTTATTTAAGTATAAATATGATCAGCTGATTATTTCGCTGCTTCGCCCCAAGCAGGCACAACCGCTTTCATAAGTGGTTTTAACATTTTCATTGAACATGCCAAAACTTGCCCATTTTCCATAGAGTCGCTGCCACCACGTGCATCGACCACAGTACCGCCCGCTTCTTTCACAATTAACTCACCCGCAGCAATATCCCACGGTTTTAAGCCAAGTTCAAAATAACCATCTAAACGACCTGCAGCCACATAAGCCAAGTCTAATGCAGCAGAACCTGCACGGCGGTATTGAGCGCCTGCTTCTGTCACATTCAATAAACTTTCAAAATGGTTTTTGGCATAAGAAACAATTTCGCCATCGCGCTTAGCACGATAAGCATGACCCACTGCCAAGAAGGTGTTGTCTAAACTGTCTTTTACATTTACACGAATACGACGTTGATTCATCATCGCACCACGGCCACGGCTCGCAGAGAACAACTCATCTTTTACAGGATCGTAAATAACACCGTGCTGTGTCACACCTTTGTGTTGCACTGCAATCGAAATACAAAAATGAGGGAAACCGTGAACAAAGTTTAAAGTGCCATCCAAAGGATCAATCACCCAACACCAGTCGGCATCGTGACCTTTACCTTCCTGCATACCAAATTCTTCGCCCAAGAAGCTGTGATTTTTATAACTTTTACGTAAAGTATCAATGGTCAATTGCTCGAGGTAACGATCTACGCGCGTTACAGGACCATCAATGCCTTTTTCTTCGACTTGTAGATCGAGTTTATGACGATTCTGATGCGCTTTTAAAAGCTCTTGACCAACTGTTTGAGCCGCACGCGCAGCCATCACCACCATAGGTTCCATTGAACACCCACTACAAATTTGAAGAGATTGATAAAGAATAATGCATGAAAGCCCCAATATTTTAGCAAATATTGAGGCTTTTGGGGAAGAAGTGTTGCTAAAAATTAATTCAATATAGATTGATGCAGTTTTTGCCAAGCATTTTGCATTGATTTTTCAATGCCTTGTGCATCTAAACCTGCCTGTTGCAGCATTTGACCATGTGTCGCCTGTTGCATAAAGCTATCTTCTAAACCTAAATGAATAATTGGTTTAACAATTTGTGCCTTTGCCAAGTATTCACTCACGGCACTGCCTGCACCACCCATAATCGCATGTTCTTCAACAGTAACAAATAATACAGTACTGTCTGAAATCTCAGCTAACAGCTTTTCATCCAATGGCTTCACAAAACGCATATTCACCACACGTACTGCGACATCATGCTGCTGAGCAAACGCTTCAGCCGCTTCAACTGCCGCTTGCACACGGCTACCAAAAGCCAGCACTGAAATATAGTCATCATATTGTGGATTGAACTGCGCCACAATTTCAGCTTGTCCTAATGGAATTGCAGTCATCTGCTGCTGAATTTCGACACCCAAACCATGCCCGCGTGGATAACGCACTGCTGCAGGGCCGTTATATAAATAAGCCGTGTGCAGCATTTGACGACATTCATTTTCGTCTTTTGGTGCCATAATCACGATATTCGGTACGGTACGCATATAGGCATAGTCGTAAGCACCTGCATGGGTCGGGCCATCTTCACCCACCAAACCTGCACGGTCGATACCAAAAGTAACATCCAGATTTTGCAAAGCGACATCATGAATCAGTTGGTCATAACCACGCTGCAAGAAGGTAGAGTAAATCGCCACCACAGGCTTCAAACCTTCACAGGCCATACCCGCAGCCAAAGTCACCGCATGCTGTTCGGCAATCGCGACATCAAAATAGCGTTCTGGGAATTGTTTGGCAAATTGCACCATGCCCGAACCTTCGCACATGGCTGGCGTAATTGCCAATAATCGTGAATCTTGTTCTGCCTGATCACATAACCACTGCCCAAATACATCAGAATATTTAGGTGCGCTAACTGGTGCAGCTTTGGCATGAATTTTACCAATGGCATGATATTTAATTTGATCAGCTTCTGCAGGCGCAAAGCCTTTGCCTTTTTTAGTGTAAACGTGAATTAAACGTGGGCCTTTACGTTTTTTCAGCGCATTAAACACGTGTGTGAGTTGTTCAACATCATGTCCATCGAAAGGGCCGAAATAATCAAACCCAATCGCTTTAAATAAATTGTCTGCAGCTTCAGTGGCAGCACAGTGTAAACGCGAGTTATACGTCCATTTCGGATGTGGCTGCACGTAAGCTTCGCCAGTTTCACTGACATAAACCGATTCACCACGTTCCCAAATAGCAGCAAGATGTTTAGCAAAGCCGCCTGTGCTGCATGAAATTGACATATCGTTGTCATTCAGCACCACCATCATATCGGCTTGGTGAGCCACTGCATCATTCATGGCTTCAAAAGCCATACCTGCTGTCATAGCACCATCGCCAATAATGGCAACAACCTCACATGGGTTTTGCTGATAACGTCGTGCCAACGCCATCCCCAAACCAGCAGAAATAGCTGTTGAGGAGTGACCAACGCCAAAGGTATCAAAAATAGATTCTTCACGTGCAGGAAATGCAGCCAAACCATCTTTGGCACGAATGGTGGTGAGTTGCTCGCGGCGTCCTGTCAGGGCTTTATGCGGATAAGCCTGATGACCGACATCCCAAATTAAGCGGTCGTGTGGGGTATTAAAGCAATAATGCAGCGCAACGGTCAGTTCGATCACGCCTAAGTTTGCGCCAAAGTGTCCTCCACTTTGACCTGCGGCATACAAAATGAATTGACGTAACTCATCTGCCACCTGAGGAAGCTGGCTTTGCGCGAGTAAACGTAATTGCTGCGGATGGTCAATCGCATCGAGCAATGGTGTTACAGGGCGTTGAGTTGGAATTTCTGTATACAGCATATGTGGCAAAGCCTTCTAAAGCCTGGCAAATCCTAAGCGAGGTCAATGGGAATTACTCGATCATATAACCGAATGGTATTACCTTCAATCAGCCACATTTCTAGCGATGTAGTTTTGAGCAGTGATTTCAGTTGGGCACACGTTGGGTGGGTAGATTATCCTGAATAATCTAACTATTTATCAACCATTATCGTGCGCTTTATACAAAAAAGAAAATCTTCTGTATAAATTCGTGTTCGCTATTCTACTAATGTCTGAGCATTACGCTATACTTTAAACAATTTATCGACTATTTCACGAGTTAAACAGTGCCGATTAAGTTTGTCGCAACCTCACGATTACCGACCGCATTTGGTGAATTCAACATTACGGTATTTCAAGATCCTGAAACTGGCGAAGAACACGTGGCATTATCCAAAGGTTTGGACACTGCGCCAACCCAGCCCGTTCTGGTACGGATTCACTCAGAATGTTTAACTGGCGATGCTTTCGCGTCTTTAAAATGCGACTGTGGCCCACAGCTTCAAGCCACTCAACGTCTGATTAATGACGCAGGACAAGGTGTGATTTTATATTTACGCCAAGAAGGTCGCGGGATTGGCTTGACCAATAAAATTCGTGCTTATGCCCTGCAAGATCAAGGACATGACACGGTGGATGCCAATTTAATGCTGAATTTACCTGCCGATGCACGTCGCTATGATATGTGCAGCATTATGCTAGATCATTTGCAGGTTAAAGCTGTGCGCTTAATCACCAACAACCCTTTGAAAATTCAAGCATTACAGGAACAAGGGATTACGGTGGTAGACCGTGTGCCTTTAACTGTGGGTCTAAATCCATTCAATGAAGAATATTTGCAAACCAAACACGAACGCATGGCGCACATGTATGATAAAGGTGACTTCTGAGTCACCTTTTAATTTTTGAATTAAATAATTTCTACTCAACTTACTTAAATCGTCATCGAAAAAATACGATTATTCGGCATACGGCGTTTTAAACGCAAATCAAAGGCCATACAAATATTGCGCACAAAGGGTTTACCTTTTTCCAAAATCTGAATGTGCTGATCTTGAATGAGCAGTAATTCATCTTCCTGCATTTCCTGTAACTGTTGCAGCACTTGCTCAATTTCAGGAAATGCCAATTCTGGACTGGCCCACGACGTTTCAAAGCTGCACATTAAATTTAAAATATGCTGACGTATTACCAAATCTTCCCGATCCAGCACATGCCCTTTAAACACAGGAATTTCATTGCAGGCTAAACGGGCATAATAATCTTCAATGCTTTTTTCATTTTGCGCAAAGCTATACCAACTGTCGCTAATAGATGAAACACCCAAGCCAATCATAAGCTGCGTTTTAGATGCGGTATAGCCCATAAAATTACGGTGCAAGGTACCATTTTTAAACGACTGATACATACCATCACGTTCTAAGGCAAAGTGATCCATCCCAATTTCATGATAACCATAGGCCAAAAGACGCTGTTTGCCTTCTTCATAGCACTGACGTTTTAATTCATCTTTAGGTACATCTTCATCTTTAAAACCACGCTGCCCATTGCCTTTAATCCATGGCACATGCGCATAACTGTAAAATGCCAAACGGTCTGGCATTAAACGTTGGGTCTGCTCAATGGTATTCAGTACATCGTCTAGATTTTGAAAGGGCAAACCAAAAACCAAATCATGTGAAATAGAATCATAGCCAATTTCACGCGCCCACTCGGTCACACGTTGCACATGCTCAAAAGGCTGCATCCGATGAATGGCGCGCTGCACTTTTTCATTATAATCCTGCACGCCATAACTGACCCGACGAAAACCCAAGTCATTTAAGGCCTGTAAATGTTCGCGGGTGGTGTTATTGGGATGACCTTCAAAACTAAATTCGTGCTGTTCTGCCACTTTGGCTTTTGCCAGAATGCCTTGAATGAGCTGCGTCAAATGTTCGACAGAAAAGAAAGTTGGTGTGCCACCGCCCAAGTGAATTTCTTTAATGATGGGAGTGCTTTCGAGCAATTGGCAATATAAGTCCCACTCTTTTAATAACGCCTGAATGTATGGCTGTTCAACTTCATGGCGTTTGGTGACACGTTTATGACAGCCACAAAAAGTGCATAGACTTTCGCAAAATGGCAAATGAATATACAGACTAATGCCTTCGCTGGCATTAGATTCATCAAAAGAACGCTTCAGCGTCTGCTGCCATGCCTCGGCTGAAAAAGTAGCATCATCCCAATAAGGTACGGTTGGATAACTGGTATAACGTGGTCCAGGCACATTGTATTTTTGAATTAAAGAATTTGCCTGCTGTGTCATCCACTCTGCCCCATTCAGTTAATTGCTGCTGACTAAAATTTAGATTGTAAAAACTATTGTGCTGAGCTTAGGCATGGAAATCAACCTAGTCTTTTGCTCGGAATACATGCTGAAATACAAAGCACCTTGCGCAATTGCCTGAGCGATTTGCAGCAAACTGGATAAACCCCTTAATTTTTAGACAGTTTTATGTTTTGATGTAAGCCATTTTATTTTTATGCTGAGGTGGCCATGTCGCATCCTACTCACGCGGATATTCAACGTGTACGTGAATTTCTTCTCGATTTGCAGGCGCGAATTTGTGCGGCTTTAGAACAACAAGAACAGGCAGGTGGCGGAAGCGCACAGTTTGAAATTGATGACTGGCAACGTCCTGAAGGTGGCGGTGGTCGTTCCCGTGTCTTACAAAACGGTACAGTCATTGAAAAAGGCGGGGTGATGTTTTCGCATATCAATATTTCCAAACTGCCTGCTTCTGCAACTGAACGTCATCCAAATATTGCAGGCGCACCTGCGCAGGCGATGGGTGTATCATTGGTGATTCACCCGAAAAACCCAAATGTACCCACCTCGCACGCCAATGTGCGTTTATTTGTCGCTGAACCTGAAGGACAACCGCCAATTTGGTGGTTTGGTGGTGGTTTTGACCTGACACCATTTTATCCAAATGATGAAGATGTGTTGGCATGGCACCAAACAGCACATGACTTATGTGCGCCTTTTGGCGATCAAGTCTATGCAGAACATAAACAATGGTGTGATGACTATTTTTATTTAAAGCACCGTGATGAACAGCGTGGCGTGGGTGGTTTATTTTTTGATGATCTGAATCAATGGGACTTTGACACCTGTTTCAACTATATTCAGGCGGTGGGTAACGGTTATTTGGCTGCAATTCTGCCTATTTTTGAGCGTAATCGTGACAAAGCCTATACCGAAGCACAACGTGAGTTCCAGCTTTACCGTCGTGGACGTTATGTGGAATACAATCTGGTCTATGACCGTGGCACTTTATTTGGCTTGCAGACAGGTGGACGGATTGAGTCCATTTTAGTCAGCTTACCGAACTTGGCGGGATGGTCGTACCGTCCTGAATGGGCAGAAGATTCCGCAGAGAAAAAACTCACTGACTATTATTTAAAACCACGCGATTGGTTAAATCTCAAGACGAGTTAAAGCTCGCGACTGGTGAAACCTTGCTACATCGCAGTGTAAAAAAGATCACATTCAAGGTTCAAAAAAGCGATTCTTCCACGAATCGCTTTTTTACTTACAAACTTTATTGCTTATTTTCAAATCAATAAATATGCACAGCATGAATTAACTGTCATGATAGTGCGGATGGATTTTAATAGATGATGTGACCGCGCACCCTATTCGACCATGCACAAATAGGATTTAACTATCCATACATCAAACCATGAGTCAAAGGCGAATTCATCAAACTGTCAAAGCCTTATGTCACACTGCGCCACATCTGTCAGGAGATCCGCATGTTTAGCCCGCTGTTCAAACACAAAATCTTTTTATTTTGGGCAACCTTTGCCATGTTACTTGGCTCAATTTGCATGACCTTTATTTTTGAAAGTCATCTTTCAGATGGCTTAGCCATTAGTAGCAGCATTTTAGCGGGCATTGCCATGTTCGTGATTGCCACTATTTTGGTATTAGAAACCGTTTTAGAGATTTGTAATCCTTAAGTCCAAAGACTCCCACCGTTTTATACCGCCATAGGCTTTAGTCCGCGCTGAATTTGACGTATATTGATGCACATTTCAGCACATGGATTTTGGCAAATGCGCAAACAATTTGCCGTGATTGGCAACCCAATTGAACAATCACGTTCTCCTGAACTGCATCATGCCTTTGCAGAAAAAACAGGCATTGACCTGCAATACAGCAAACGCCTTGCCCCTCTTGATGGTTTTAGAGACAGTGTTGCAGACTTTTTTAATCAGGGCGGTGTAGGCATGAATGTAACCGTGCCTTTTAAAGAGCAAGCATTTGCCCAATGTGGCGTATTAACCGAACGTGCCAAAATTGCCAAAGCAGTCAATACCTTGTGGATGCAAGATGGTGTTTTGCATGGCGACAATACCGATGGTCAGGGTTTGGTTGATGCCATTCGTGCTTTGGGCTGGAATTTAGAGCACAGTGATATTTTGATTATTGGCGCTGGTGGTGCAACCCGCGGGGTAATTTATCCGTTGGTACAAGCAGGCGCAAAAAAAATTGTGATTGCCAACCGCACCCTTGCCCGTGCTGAACAACTGGTTGCTGACCTACAAGCTGCCGTACCGCAAGCAGAATTACAAGCCATGGCACTTACCGATTTAACAGGTCAATTTGATTTAGCCATTAATGCGACGTCTGCCAGCTTAACGGGAGATGCCCTCACCTTGCCTGAGTGTTTGCAGTTTAATTTTGCTTATGAAATGGCTTATGGCAAACCTTCGAGCTTTTTAGAACAAGCCAAAGCGCGTGGCGTACCGACATCGGAAGGTTTTGGCATGCTGGTCGGACAGGCGATTGAATCTTTTTATATTTGGAATGGCGTGAAACCTGAATTAAAAGATTTCCTCTAAATCATCACCAAATAAAAATAGCCCTTGAGCAGCAAAGGGCTATTTTTTTATTTAAACTGGGCAATCTTGTTGAACGCTGATTGCCCATTTTTCACCCACGGTTTATTTTACAAATTTCTGCATATCTTCATACACATCCATATATAACTCATAATCAATCTGTTCAGCCTGATCTTCAGTTAAAGTGCGAATTGAATTTTGGCTCAATTTGCCCTGCTGACGATCAACATACGTCTGCCCCAAAATGTGTGCCGTTTTCTTTAAATTCTCCAAGTCAGGCACATCCCAATCATAAGCTGCTTCATAGGCTTTTAAATATTGCTGAGCAAATATCTGTTGTGGTTGCTTGTATTGATGTTTCAGCTTACGCCATTCAAGTGCGACTTTATTTTCATCGACTGCATCTTCAGTCAAATTATTGATACGACGACCAATTGCATTATTGAATTGCTCATCTTCTTCTAAATGATGCTTGGCTTGTAAAGCTTCAATCCGTTTTAGCGCGGCACCTTTCGGGTCATAGTAGCGCTCATCACTGAACCAATAGGCATACACTTCTGCCATTTCCTGCAAGGTTTGTGGACTAAGATTTTTTACCCACGTACTTTGCTCTGCTGCCATGTGCACTAAAAATAAAGTCTGATAAGTCTGACTAAAAGATTCTGTTTGTTGATAGGTTTTTTGCGCCAACTGCGCCAATTCTTCATCATAACTTAAGGCAGGTTTTACAGTGGTCTTATCTTTATTTTCTGCAGTTTCCTGCTCCAAAGTCCGCCCTAAATTTGTCACCCATTTTTCTAAAATTGAGTCTTTGCTGACCTCTTGAATGGATTTGGCTTGACGCAGCGCACTACGGTCAATTTTGCTGGCTTGCCCATAATTCGCAATGCTGACATCGTTATACACATGAATTGTGCCGTAATTTTCGCGTTTAAATTGCAACGCATAATCAATTTTTGCAGCACGCCCCTGATCATCTAAAGCCACATCAATTTGAATCGGTGTTTTTTTATCTTTAGGTGTAGCGTTCATAATCTGCTGAATTTCAGCCTGATGTTTTTGCCACAAAGCTGCAAAAGCGGCGGCATCGACCAATTGTTCCGAACGGTATGGTTCAAAAACTTTAGCTAGCTTTTCTTGCGGTGAAGCAAAGTGCTCATCTAAAACCGATTGTGCCTGCTCAGCACGACTTGGGCTAAATGCTTCTAATTCATAGGCATAAGCACAGTAGGTTAAATCTCCAACTTTGGCTGTTTTTGCTGTTTCGATCAAACGCTGACAGTCTTGTTCGCTTAGCATACTTGCGGTGCTTGCTGAATCTTCTGCCTGCTCAGCAGCCGCTTCAACGGCTTGTTCAGCTGCGATCATGGCATCTTCACTGGCATCTGCTGAATAATCTGCCACATTACTCACTGTCGTTTCAGTTGCATAAAATTTCTGACTGACCAAATCACGTAAAGCAAGGGTGGCTTGATACGCCACAAAAGCCTCTTGGCTCATGCCATAATCTTCAGCAGTTTCATTGTGTTTCAAGTAGTCTTCAACACTTTCTTTGGCCGATGTATCTTGCGTAATTTCAGCTTGTTCAGCAGCATCTTCGGTTGTGGTCGCCTGCCCCAATACAGTCTGTTGCAAATACGGTGCATTGACCTGATCAAACATGGCAAGCTGCAGCAACATATCTTCCAAACTACTGTTCAAACGAATTTTTTCACTAATTTTTTGCTGACGGTCTTGTGCAGTTAAAGATAACTTTTGAATATGTTTAGAATCTGCCAATACATACGGCACCGCATTCATGGCTTTTAAGTATTCGGCAAATTGTGCCACTTTAATCCGCTCAAAATCGGCTTTGTATTTAGAAAAGTCGATATAGGCAAAGTCATTTTGACTGTCTTTATTCACCAAATAAGGCAACAAAGAAAAATAATTGGTATAGAACTTATATTCATTAAAATCGACTACCATCGGTACTTTCATTTGCACCAAAAGTGTCGGTTTTTCATAGCGTGCTGCCACATTCAAAGCAGCAATTTTTTGCCGATAATGCACCGAGCCATCGTAGCTAAACTCAGTATCATTCAATACATTCAACAGAAAATTAAAAGGACTCGATTTTTCGATTGCCCCTGCAGCATAGGAAGCAGAGTTTTGTTCCTTAGCCATTGCCGTATATAAGTTTTGTTTTTCTTGTGTACTTAAACGGACTTTTTGCTGTTTTAAATACTGATCTAATTGCTTTTTAAGTACAGGATCAAGTGTGGTAGGAGCAATATCCGTTACTTTTGGTGTTGCTTCAACTAAATTGCTCTGTACCCGTAATTTGCCCTGAAAATCATAACTAGGTGTTTCAAAGATGGCATTTAACCCCGTAATTGCCTTTTGTTCTATACTTACCGTCTGATTGGAATTGGTCTTAATGACATGCTGCGAACAACCTGTAGCAGCTAAACTAAAAAGACATAAAGATAAATATTTTAATTGTATCTTCATTGCTAAACACCTTATATTCATTATAGATTGGTCTGTTCAAACGTACAGATTATGATACATTGTAACATAACACTTCATTCGTTTTTGTAAGGTGAATAATTTTCAGTATTCGCATTTCTGACATTTTTATTCGCTATTCTTATCAATGTTTTTTGATCATGAGTGTGAATAATCAACATATCGATACAGATAATCCAAAACTATTTCTAAATTAGGATTAAGACTATGCCAGCATATAAAGCCCCATTACACGATATTCGTTTCTTAATGAACGAAGTGCTTGATTACCCGACCCATTACAAAAATCTTTCTAACGGTGAACTTGCGGACGCAGATACAGTCGATATGATTTTGGAAGGTGCAGCAGATTTCTGTGAAAATGTACTTTCTCCACTCAATCAATCAGGCGATGAAGAAGGCTGTCATTTTGAAAATGGCAATGTGACCACACCGAAAGGCTTTAAAGAAGCCTATGACCAATTTGTGCAAGGTGGCTGGCAAGGTCTGTCTTACCCTGAACAATACGGCGGTCAAAACCTGCCAATGTCGCTAAACCTCATCAAATCTGAAATGATGGGTACAGCAAACTGGTCATTCCAAATGTATCCAGGTTTAAGCGTGGGTTGTATCAACACCATTATGCAATTTGGTACAGACGCGCAAAAAGATACCTATTTACCGCACTTGGTTGCAGGTACTTGGTCAGGCACCATGTGTTTGACTGAACCACAATGTGGTACCGACTTAGGTCAGGTAAAAACCAAAGCAGAACCACAAGCCGATGGTACGTATGCGATTTCAGGTACCAAAATCTTTATTTCTGCAGGCGAACATGACCTGACTGAAAACATCATTCATATTGTGTTAGCACGCCTCCCAGATGCGCCTGCAGGCACAAAAGGTATTTCATTATTTATCGTACCGAAATTCTTGCCAACCGCAGAAGGTACGGTGGGTGAGCGTAATCCTGTCACTTGTGGCTCTATTGAACACAAAATGGGGATTCGCGCGTCTGCAACTGCAGTCCTGAACTTTGACAATGCCGTGGGTTATTTGATTGGTGAACCAAACAAAGGCTTACATGCCATGTTTACCTTTATGAATACTGCACGTATTGGTACAGCAATTCAGGGGATTTGCCATGCAGAATTGGCATTCCAAGGTGCATTACCGTATGCCAAAGAACGTATGTCAATGCGTGCCCTTTCAGGTAAAAAAGACCCTGAAAAAGTAGCTGATGCAATCATTCACCACGCCGATGTACGTCGTATGCTCTTAACGCAAAAAGCCGTGGCAGAAGGTGGTCGTGCCATGATTTATCATGCTGCACAATTGGCAGATAAAATGAACGACGCTTTAATGCGTGGTGATACTGCAGCTTTTGAAGCGCATGATGACCATTTAGGTTTCTATACCCCAATCTTAAAAGGCTTCTTAACTGAAATGGGTTATGAAGCTGCCAACCACGGCATGCAAGTGTACGGCGGTCATGGCTATATTAAAGAATGGGGCATGGAGCAAATTGTACGTGATTCACGTATTTCTACCCTGTATGAAGGTACAACTGGCGTTCAGGCGCTCGACTTGATTGGTCGTAAAGTGTTGTTAAGCTCTAAAGGTAAAGTGATTCGTGACTACACCGCTGAAATTTTGAAATTCTGTGGTCAGCATGCACGTAACAAATACATGCGTCGTTTTGCATGGGACTTAACCAAGCTATGTGCTCAATGGAACGCATTAACCGTGCGCATTATGTTGGCAGCACGTAAAGACCGTGACATCGTATCCAGTGCTTCAGTAGACTTCTTGATGTTCTCTGGTTATGTCATGATGGCTTATTTCTGGGCGCAACAAGCGGCTGTGGCTTCGACCAAATTGGCTGAAGGCAATGGTCAGGAAACACCTGAGTTCTATAAAGCCAAAATCAAAGTTGCAGATTTCTACTTTGAGCGTTTATTGCCACGTACCCAAGGTCATGCAGAAGCAATGGTCAATCCATCTAAAACCATGACTGCATTAGCACCAGAACATTTTAGTTTTGACTACTAAAATATTCTAAGCAGATGTAAATCAAAAGAGCGCGTAATGCGCTCTTTTGGTGTTTACTTCAGAAAGTCAGTACTCGAATCTACACATCAATTAAAATTACTTTTAATGCGCTGTTGGAAAACCATGAAATACCCACTGAATCAGATATAAAATCAGAAAAATTAAAATCACTAGACATAAAATTTCTAATCGTTTCATTCAATTTACTTCTTAGTCTGGTCTTCTAGCAACATATAAATTAAATCCAGCTCAGGACAGACATATCCCATTGCGGTTAAAGCCGCGGTAATTTGCCCACGATGATGAGTTGCATGATTAAACACATGCATTAGGGTTGCAGCATAGGGTAAGTGCATCGCCACATCAGTTGATGTTTTATAGTGCAGCTCTTGATGAAAAACTTTCTCATACACCTGATTTAAAAAATAAATCCAGTTTTCAGCCTTCTTTTCAAGTTGCTCAACAAGCTGTGTTCTGTTGGTTTCCACAGTACTATCTAATGGCAAAATTGGTGAGTGGTGCAAAGCAAAACGTGGAAACCACAAATGATGCTCTCCAACCAACAAATGATTCAGAGTGCCAAAAATACTTTTAAAATATAAGCCCTGATCCAAAAAAAAATCATCATCTGAAACCAATAGCAAAGTCTGATTTAGTTTTTGAGTTGCCCAAAGATTATAGCGGGCAAGTAACTCAAACGTTTTTAAATCCATTTAAAATTATCCTATTTGAGTTTTATTATGAAAATTGAATCAAAAGTTCAAACTATATTAACCCCAGTTACGGATAAGCCAAAGATTTAATCACATGAATTTTAGGCTTATTCTTTTGGCAAAGTTGATACGCACATAGTGAAGAAAATACGCCTGCTAAAAAACCAGCAATCGAACGATGTTTACTCGTAACTAAGTGATATTTTTCTTTCAATAATCCTATCAATGTTTCAATTTTTTTACGTTGTCGTAGATGAAATTCATCAGAAAATGGCAATAAGGTCACTCTCATATTTTTTCTTGGATAAGTAATTAAATCAATGCCTTGCTCTTGAAGTGTTTCTTTCAATGGTTGGCTAATGTAGCCTCTATCACCATAGACCGTTGCTGATAAGCCATTCACTAAATCCTCAACTTTTTTAAGATCAGCAATATGTCCGTTTGATAAATCTGAATTTACAATTTCACCCTCTTGATTCATCAGCAAGTGTAATTTGCAACCATAAAACCAGCCCATCGTACTTTTACCACGAGAAGCAATCTCATCTAAAGCATGATGACCTTTAGGGATTCTTTTATTTTTACAAACAGGTAAAGGTGTTGAATCAATCCATAAATATGAACTTTCATCTTTTTGGCTCAACGCATAAAGCAAAGCATGAATAGCAAGTTGGTGCTGATTGATGAGGGGAATCAGGTTTTTATAACAAGGCAAGTCTTTAAAGAGTTTGCTTTCAAACTGACAAAGCAAGTTAAAAAACATCTTAAAATTATGTACTTGAGATTTTTTATAGTAGATGGAGATAGCCACAATTTCTGATAAAGATAGCGTTGCTTGTCTGATACGTTGACGTTTGTTTTCTTGCTTGAGAAATTGCCAATAGATGGGTTCAAATTTTTTGAAAAAATCATCAACAATACAAAAAATTTCTGTAAAATCGTACATGGTAGTTAGAGCCTTTGGGTTGTGTCGTAACTTTCTAAATGGCTCTAACTACCTTTTTTTCAAGGGCTTTTCTTATCCGTAATTCGGGTTATATTAAGATAAAAGATATATTTTTAATCATTTAAAGCGAATTTGTAGATTTAAAGACAGATACAATTTATTGTCCTTTAGAAATAATTGACCAAAATCATGCTTGGTTTTACTTGCCATCTCAAACTTTGTATTATTGTACTTTGTACACGACAAAAAAAGATAACTCATTGAAATAATGGCATAATACTTGTTTTCTGACGACGAATATGATGACACATTTCAATGAGTTACATCTCATCTTAAACAAATATCTAAAGTGGAACAA
>NZ_JACASN010000090.1:0-1683 GCF_013390985.1 Acinetobacter sp. Swhac1
TTTCCCTTTGTTACCTTGAGCACAACGTACTTTGCGAATACCACCGCCATTCTTGATTAGGTCACCTCTATCAGGCTGTACCAAAAGATCTTGCTGAAGTTGACGATATTCCTCATCAGATACAAGGGCACTGTTGCAAATAGGCTGACATGATAAGCTAAATATCTTATTTATTTCGAGATACAGCAGATGAATCCCTTCCACGGTCGGCACTTTCAAGGTGAAATCATTCTTTGGGCTGTTCGTTGGTATTGTAAATATGGCATCAGCTATCGTGAACTTCAAGAAATGCTCGCTGAACGAGGCATAAATGTGGATCACAGTACAATTTATCGTTGGGTTCAGCGTTATGCTCCAGAAATGGAAAAACGGTTACGCTGGTATTGGCGTAATCCTACAGATTTACATTCATGGCATATGGATGAGACTTATATCAAAGTGAAGGGGCGATGGACTTACCTGTATCGTGCAGTTGATCAACAGGGTCATACGATTGACTTTTACCTTTCCGCTAGACGGAACAGTAAATCAGCCTATAGTTTTCTAGGAAAGATCTTCAATACGGTGAAAAAATGGCAAATTCCACGGGTCATCAATACAGATAAAGCAGCGACCTATGGCCATGCTTTATCACGATTAAAGCGAGAAGGAAAATGTCCAGTAGATATTGAGCACAGGCAGATTAAGTATAAAAATAATGTCATTGAATGTGATCATGGTAAGTTAAAGCGAATCATCAGGGCCACATTAGGATTCAAATCTATGAAGACTGCTTATGCCACAATTAAAGGTATTGAAGTCATGCGTGCACTACGTAAAGGACAAGCATCGTCATTTTATTATGGTCAGCCTCAGGGTGAAGTGTGTCTAATCAACAGGGTTTTCGGTCTCTAAGCACTTTTTAAAGGGAACATCATCGACTCAAATCACTATTTGCAACAGTGCCGCCAAACTTTCTATAGTCTTTGACAATTACAATTCATAAAAACTAAGTATGCCTGATCAACAGCTTTCCCTCAGTGATTACCTCGAAACAGTCCAAGAGATCGTAAAGATTGCCTTTGGTGATCCTGTATGGGTTAAAGCTGAAATTAGAAGCCTGAACACCAAGAGTGGTCACTGCTACCTAGAACTTGCTGAAAAAGAAGAGGGCACTGATAAAGTCATTGCATCTTGTAAAGGAACCATTTGGAAGTCCACTGCAGCTAAGCTTCTGTACAAGTTTCAGAACGAAAGTGGAATGGAGCTGTCAAAGGACCTGAATATTCTGATTAAAGTCAAAGCCAGCTTTAGCCCACAATATGGGTTCTCAGTAAACATTGAAGACATTGATTCAAGCTTTACGCTCGGTGATCTTGCGAGACGTTACCAACAGATCGTAAAGCAACTCACAGAAGATGGCTTGATTGACAAGAATAAGAAACTCCCTACACCATTTGACATTAACAAGGTTCTCGTCATTGCACCTGAACAAGCTGCAGGATTAGGAGACTTTAGAAAGGATGCTGATATTCTGTATAAAGCAGGGGTCTGTGAATTCATCTATCACTCAGCAACATTTCAAGGTAATACAGCAGCAGCAAGTATAATTGCTTCTTTAAGCCAAGGATTAAGACAGTGGGCCAATGAATACAAAACACCTCCTGACTTGATTGTCATCATTCGTGGTGGTGGTGCTGTCAA
>NZ_JACASN010000091.1:0-1623 GCF_013390985.1 Acinetobacter sp. Swhac1
GGACAAGCATCGTCATTTTATTATGGTCAGCCTCAGGGTGAAGTGTGTCTAATCAACAGGGTTTTCGGTCTCTAAGTACTTTTTAAAGGGAACATCATCGACTCAAATCTCTATTTGCAACAGTGCCAGATGAATTACGTGTGAGGTTTTGATAAGTTTGAGTAGATATACTTCCAGTTTTCGTGAACTCTTCATAAAAGTTCTTGGTTTCTTTCTCTGTTACTGAACGCTCCTTTTGTTTTGCATTCAGAATCATAAACTTTCCATTTTCACTATAAGCGGTGAATGGTTGTTTTCTAATTCCAGTGCTTAGAGCAACAGGACTTGAAAATTCAGCTAACAGCACTTGATAGATGTTTTTCATTATCTTCTCAGTATCTTACTTTCAATGTTTTATTTATATCTAATCTAAACTCGGATTGGAACAATTAGCCCTTAGTCTTTACAGATTAGGGGCTTTACAATATGTACAATATTCTGTACAATTTCTTCTACAAATGGTCGGTGACTGTTTGGAAAGCAGATGTCGGTGACTATCTGCTCTACTGGTTCCATTAGCAAAAGGCTGAAACCCTTTGCTAATGGTGATTACGGTGGTCGGTGACTAAACGTAATGGATGATTAATATGCAAATATTCACATATACAGATGCACGTAACAATCTAAAATCCGTTTTAGATACAGTTATTGAAGATGCAGACGTAGCAGTCATTACGAGAAAAGAAGGTCAACATGCCGTTGTTATGGGTCAAGAACACTATGACAGCTTAATGGAGACACTATATCTTCTTTCATCTCCGAACAACGCTGCTCGTTTAAATGAATCAATTGCTCAGTTACGTGCTTCAAAAACACAGCAACGGGAGTTAATTGAGGATGACGAATCGTAACATCGAGTGGACTGATAATGCTTGGGAAGACTATATCTATTGGCAAGCTCAGGACAAAAAGGTACTAAAGCGTATTAATGCTTTGATTAAAGAGTGCCAAAGAACTCCATTTGAAGGTACAGGGAAGCCTGAACCACTGAAAGCGAACCTTTCAGGATTTTGGAGTCGAAGAATAGACGAAAAGCATAGATTGGTTTACGAAGTTACAGATGAACGGATTAGTATCGTTCAATGTCGTTTTCATTACTAATTTTAAATAGAAGCCCTGACTTAGTGTTGGGGCTTTTTATTTCACTTCAGCATTACGAAAGAAAGGCTTTCTAGGCAATTTAGCTAGATAGGTATTGGCTTCATTCCGATCAATAAAGCGTACTGCTAGATCCTGGTCTTTTACCCAGCTATAACGTGTAGCTGCTTGCCCTGTTATCTCAGATACAGAGTGATAGTCAGATTCATATTCAATGGACTCTACGTGTAGGTAAAGTCCATCTTTCATGATGTAGAAGTAGATCATTTACCTATACAGATTCAGCGTCATCAAAGTAAGCGTCCGCTGAACACACCTTCTGAATTCATCCTATAAGCCTTAATTTAGTCCCCACTTAGAAACAAGTGGGGACTTAAATTTATGACTACAAATAATCAGACATCCATCGCATCTCTTGCGAAAAAACGAAGAACATACAGTGCTGAATTTAAACAGCAGATCGTTCAGGCTTGTAAAGCACCGGAC
>NZ_JACASN010000092.1:0-1573 GCF_013390985.1 Acinetobacter sp. Swhac1
CGAATACCTGTCTTAGCTACGCTAGACACCCTTGGCCGCAAGGATTACAAATTAAGAAAAATTCCGCAAGTTTTTGTCTATTGAAAGAATAAATAATCTCCCAACTGCTATCTATTTAACATAATGGCGGTTATACGAAATAAAAAAACCTAGGCACTGGCCTAGGTCTTAAATTTTAAAAAATACATAAAAATTAAGGCTATAGTCTCATTTTTTCAACTTCGTATAACGGCCATTATGTTAAATGGGCTGTAAATTGGTGGATTATTCACTTATATTGAATTTCGAATAAAGATTTTCTGTTAGACAGAAAATTATCATATCAATAGTAGTACATTACATAAGCATAGATTTTAGGCTTAAGGTTCTATAAAGTGTTGAGCCTCTTAATTTGGAAGATATTTGGGGGGAATATGCAAATAAGAAGTGATTTTCAACCAGCTACTTTAATACTTAGTCGATTGGTAGAGTACGCAAAAGTTTTTGATAATTATAATATTTATGATTGGCCGAATTTAAAAAATAAGGAAGATTTTAAAAATGTTTATGATCTCCCGTTTAAAGATCGCAATCCTTTAGAAGATATTTATGCTGATGGTCGAAATCTTGCAGGCTTTATGTCATTTCGTCTCGTTGAATTTAACGATGCTAGATATTTCCCAACATTAAAATCATTTGTTGATTCATTTCATGGTGGTTGGGTTTATCAAATAGATCAACTTAGAGATGTTTCTCAGGCTGCAAAAGATAAGGCTCAACAGCTTGCTAATTGTCCTTGGGCTGTGGATCAAATGATAGGATTATTTGACCGACAAGTAGATATTTTAGTTTCTATTAAACAGTGCTTGGACTCTTTAAAGGAAAATGATCTATATCGTTGGGAAATTGGGCAACAGCAATCCTCATTTCAAGTTCCTGAATATAATAAAATTCTAGAGTGTATTCATTCTGTTGGGAGAATGTTTGAGAGATTGCCAAGGACCTATGCTGACAAGGATGAAGAAGCTTTACGAGATCATATCTTAGTATCTCTTGAAAGTATTGTCTCTGGTTCTGCAACTGGTGAAACATTTAATAAACGAGGGAAAACCGACCTTTTAGTTCGAAATAATAAATCTAATGAGTTTGTTGGAGAATGTAAGTTTTGGAGAGGCAAAGAAGTTTTTTTAGAAACAATTTCTCAACTTCTTAGTTACCTATCTTGGCGTGATAATAAGGCAGCTGTAATTTTATTTGTTGAAAATAAAGACTTCACATCTGTAATAGAAAAAGTTCGTGAATATATAAGTGAACATCCTAATTATCTTAGATACTCATCAGAACGTGATGAAACATGGCAAAACTATGAGTTTCGTATGAATGATGATTCAAGTAAGATTGTCCAAGTTGCTGTAATGCTTTATCACTTACCATGATTTGTTAAGTTATTTTAAATTAACATAATACGTAAGCGTCCGCTGAATCCCATACCTATTTTTTAATTCGATTTAGGTTTCCAGCAGTGTGGCAGTAACTCTTCAATCTGGGTCACTTTATGTGTCGGCAGCCTTTTCAGCACATCACTTAAATAGGC
>NZ_JACASN010000093.1:0-1566 GCF_013390985.1 Acinetobacter sp. Swhac1
ATGAAGAACAACTTGTTGTGGATTCTTACCAATCGTCAATCTTTCGTTAAGGAGGTGATCCAGCCGCAGGTTCCCCTACGGCTACCTTGTTACGACTTCACCCCAGTCATCGGCCACACCGTGGTAAGCGTCCTCCTTGCGGTTAGACTACCTACTTCTGGTGCAACAAACTCCCATGGTGTGACGGGCGGTGTGTACAAGGCCCGGGAACGTATTCACCGCGGCATTCTGATCCGCGATTACTAGCGATTCCGACTTCACGCAGTCGAGTTGCAGACTGCGATCCGGACTACGATCGGCTTTTTGAGATTAGCATCACATCGCTGTGTAGCAACCCTTTGTACCGACCATTGTAGCACGTGTGTAGCCCTGGCCGTAAGGGCCATGATGACTTGACGTCGTCCCCGCCTTCCTCCAGTTTGTCACTGGCAGTATCCTTAAAGTTCCCATCCGAAATGCTGGCAAGTAAGGAAAAGGGTTGCGCTCGTTGCGGGACTTAACCCAACATCTCACGACACGAGCTGACGACAGCCATGCAGCACCTGTATGTAGATTCCCGAAGGCACCAATCCATCTCTGGAAAGTTTCTACTATGTCAAGGCCAGGTAAGGTTCTTCGCGTTGCATCGAATTAAACCACATGCTCCACCGCTTGTGCGGGCCCCCGTCAATTCATTTGAGTTTTAGTCTTGCGACCGTACTCCCCAGGCGGTCTACTTATCGCGTTAGCTGCGCCACTAAAGGATCAAATCCCCCAACGGCTAGTAGACATCGTTTACGGCATGGACTACCAGGGTATCTAATCCTGTTTGCTCCCCATGCTTTCGCACCTCAGTGTCAGTATTAGGCCAGATGGCTGCCTTCGCCATCGGTATTCCTCCAGATCTCTACGCATTTCACCGCTACACCTGGAATTCTACCATCCTCTCCCATACTCTAGCTAACCAGTATCGAATGCAATTCCCAAGTTAAGCTCGGGGATTTCACATTTGACTTAATTAACCACCTACGCGCGCTTTACGCCCAGTAAATCCGATTAACGCTCGCACCCTCTGTATTACCGCGGCTGCTGGCACAGAGTTAGCCGGTGCTTATTCTGTGGGTAACGTCCACTTAGCCCAGGTATTAACCAGGTAAGCCTCCTCCCCACTTAAAGTGCTTTACAACCAAAAGGCCTTCTTCACACACGCGGCATGGCTGGATCAGGGTTCCCCCCATTGTCCAATATTCCCCACTGCTGCCTCCCGTAGGAGTCTGGGCCGTGTCTCAGTCCCAGTGTGGCGGACATCCTCTCAGACCCGCTACAGATCGTCGCCTTGGTAGGCCTTTACCCCACCAACTAGCTAATCCGACTTAGGCTCATCTATTAGCGCAAGGTCACAAGTGATCCCCTGCTTTCTCCCGTAGGACGTATGCGGTATTAGCATCCCTTTCGGAATGTTGTCCCCCACTAATAGGCAGATTCCTAAGCTTTACTCACCCGTCCGCCGCTAGCTCAGTTACCGAAGCAACCTCGCCCGCTCGACTTGCATGTGTTAAGCCTGCCGCCAGCGTTCAATCTGAGCCA
>NZ_JACASN010000094.1:0-1545 GCF_013390985.1 Acinetobacter sp. Swhac1
GCATTTTCTAGACCATCGATCCATGCATCCGTACGTTCATGATCATAAAATTTCACGAAAGTCGCTCTGGAATACCCTAATGTTGCGACAAAAGCTTTTAAAGTCGTGTTGTTGCGTCGAATTGTCGTGAAATCCACCTGCATTTGTTGGCCAGGTTGGGTTTCAAAACGAATGATCGGTTCTGGTTTAGCAACTGGTTTTAATGTTGCAAGATATTCCCTCAATATCCTGATCTTTCCTGGATATCCCAACCTTAAAATTTCCTGGTAGAGCACAACAGCAGGAATCCATTCAGGATGAGCTGCGTTTACACGTTGGAGTAAATAGGGTTTGTATGGGTCAAGGATACTTATTCTAGGCTGTATACGCTGATACTGAGGTGTGGTGTTTTGCCGTAAATATTTACGTACGGTATTTCTGGACACCCCCAGTTCACGACTAATGGCTTTAATAGATTTACCTTGTTGATGAAGTATTTGGATTGTCACTGCTTGCTCCAAAGTTAACATGTTGAGCAGTCCAAAATGACCGCTATATTAACCAAGGGGGTCAGTTTTTAAATGCCATTAGGGGGTCATTTTTACACTGCCGCTAACAGCAATAAAGAACATGATTTCCCAGCCAAAACTTGGGGTAAACCATGAGCCAAGTAAGGCTGCCATTACACCACCTACAGCATAACCACTAAACATAGTAGTCACTAAGGTGCTACGCATGGTTTTAGGTGCATATTCAGAAGTTAGGGCCACAAGGTTTGGCATTACACCACCAATGCCTAAACCCGCCAAGAAACGTAAAATCGCAAACTCAGTTGGATTAGAGGCGAAGCCACCTGCAAAGGTTAAACCACTAAACAGAACGATACAGATCATGATGACTTTCTTACGACCAATTTTATCGGCCAAAGAACCAAAAATCATCGCGCCAAACATCATACCTGCCAATGCAGTACTCGCGAGCATCCCCGCCTGAACAGCACTCAAGCCCCACTCATCCATCAATAAGGGTAAAACGACCCCATTAATTGCCAAGTCATAGCCATCAAATAAAATGATCAGTAGACACCATGCCACGACATTGAAATGAAATGGTTTGAATTTTGCGTGATCGATGACATCATTCACGTTAATTGCTTGATGTGCCATTCCTCACCTCCTGTGAGTTTGTGTTTCAGTAAGCTTGAATAGCAATTTTTACAGTGAAGACTTTCATTTTTATCAGTCATCCATGTCCACTTTTGCTATTCAAGTAGATTGTGTAACTTTCACACAAAACACAAAAAATAAAAATTCAACATTAGTCTAAAACATTTTATTAATTATGGGTTTATTGTTGTTTTAAACACAATAAAATGTGATTATTCTTCTTAATATTTTCTTTCTCCCATAAAAAAACACCCCCAACGCTAGTTGAGGGTGTTTGAATAATGAGCTGGCGATGACTTACTCTCACATGGGTAACCCCACACTACCATCAGCGCGAAGAGGTTTCACTTCTGAGTTCGGGAAGGGATCAGGTGGTTCACTCTTGCTATGGTCGCCAGCA
>NZ_JACASN010000095.1:0-1419 GCF_013390985.1 Acinetobacter sp. Swhac1
CATACGCGCCAACTTAAGCCATGTTGATGATATTTCATACACTCTGGTGCCTCCTAAATAACATTGAAATATCATCTGTAAATCGTTGTAATTTCCTCTTCCTAGGCCGCTCCGACATACTTTTAATACTGCTTGCTAGATTGGCTTCAAAGCTTGGATATTCTGCTAACAAACTGTATTTAATCTGATCATTCAAGTCTTGAATTAGCCGCCAAGGACTTAAGTTTCGGTTTTTATCGAGTAAACTAACACCATGATTAAAATAATGTTGTTTATAGATTTTCTCTACTAAAACTGCGTAAAGTAGCTTTCCGAGTAAATAAACCTCAGCTAATTTACCGTCTTTTTTAGCCCTTAGTAAATCTATGTTAAGCAAGCTTTTTAATCGTTTTATATATAGTTCGATTTGCCACCTGGCTTTATAAATATTTTGAACTTGAAGCGTACTAAGAACCTGCGGCGGAATCGTTGTAAATACCAGCATCCAGTTCGTTAAGTAAAGTGTTTGAGCTCTGACTTTTCGCCCATTTTTCTTAGCAAAGGTCATCATTTCTCGACGTTCATTCTCTGCAACTTTTGTGTTTTTAGCTATCGCATGGACATAACCCTTGATCCTCTTATCGCCTAAAATCATATAACACTCAATCACCTGATTTTTCTCAGACCGTGATATAAGTTGCTGATGCCAATCAATCTTAAGCTTTTGATTATTCGAATTAAATGTATAGAGAGGCATGGAGTTCGGTGTATATCTGACAATGACATCAGCGCCTTGATCGACTGTCGGCATAATGGTTTGAACTCGACTATAGCCACGGTCAGCCACAAAGACATAACCCTCACGAAGCTGATAATGCTGAAGTTTTTCGCCAACTTTGTCTGTTGTAACAACAGCATCAGTGAGCGTTAAATCCATCAAATCTATGCCGAGATGTAGTCTATAGCTCGTTTGTGTCGCACCTGGTTCCTGAACGGTAGAGCCATCTACAGCTATAAATTTTAAATCGCCTTCTGTATGGTTATGATCTGTGGTAAGAGTTTCTTTTAAAAGTGATTTAATCCAGTCAGCACAAGATATTAATCTCTTTTTTACGGCTTCGTCGCTGATTGCGGAATAAGTTTCAGTGAATTTTCCAGCGCATGCTCTTAAAGACAAATCGAGGCCACAATACAGCATAAGTAATTTAAACAGTTCTAAAGGCGATTTAATTTTTCTAGCCCGTTGAAAAGCATTACAATTTATCGCCATTTGTTCAATATTTGAAGGAAGTACTTGTAATAACTGTTGAAAATGAATCATGATACGCCACGGTGGTTGTGTTTTGTGTTAGCGCATTAATAAATACAACCACCTTTTTTATTTTTCAAGCGATAATTATAATATATTTCAACAGTTTAAGCCTTAAGTTGGCGCGTATG
>NZ_JACASN010000096.1:0-1417 GCF_013390985.1 Acinetobacter sp. Swhac1
TTGTTCCATTTTAGAGATTTGTTTAAGATAAGATATAACTCATTGAGATGTGTCATAGTATTCGTCGTTAGAAAACAATTATTGTGACATTATTTCAATGAGTTATCTATTTTTGTCGTGTACAGAGATTATTATAGAAGCCCCCATGAATAAATCGCTCATCATTTTCGGCATCGTCAACATAACCTCGGACAGTTTCTCCGATGGAGGCCGGTATCTGGCGCCAGACGCAGCCATTGCGCAGGCGCGTAAGCTGATGGCCGAGGGGGCAGATGTGATCGACCTCGGTCCGGCATCCAGCAATCCCGACGCCGCGCCTGTTTCGTCCGACACAGAAATCGCGCGTATCGCGCCGGTGCTGGACGCGCTCAAGGCAGATGGCATTCCCGTCTCGCTCGACAGTTATCAACCCGCGACGCAAGCCTATGCCTTGTCGCGTGGTGTGGCCTATCTCAATGATATTCGCGGTTTTCCAGACGCTGCGTTCTATCCGCAATTGGCGAAATCATCTGCCAAACTCGTCGTTATGCATTCGGTGCAAGACGGGCAGGCAGATCGGCGCGAGGCACCCGCTGGCGACATCATGGATCACATTGCGGCGTTCTTTGACGCGCGCATCGCGGCGCTGACGGGTGCCGGTATCAAACGCAACCGCCTTGTCCTTGATCCCGGCATGGGGTTTTTTCTGGGGGCTGCTCCCGAAACCTCGCTCTCGGTGCTGGCGCGGTTCGATGAATTGCGGCTGCGCTTCGATTTGCCGGTGCTTCTGTCTGTTTCGCGCAAATCCTTTCTGCGCGCGCTCACAGGCCGTGGTCCGGGGGATGTCGGGGCCGCGACACTCGCTGCAGAGCTTGCCGCCGCCGCAGGTGGAGCTGACTTCATCCGCACACACGAGCCGCGCCCCTTGCGCGACGGGCTGGCGGTATTGGCGGCGCTGAAAGAAACCGCAAGAATTCGTTAACTGCACATTCGGGATATTTCTCTATATTCGCGGTTCAGCAGGCATGTCCCCTTTGAGGGCGACCCGACGACAGGATAATCGACCTTATGGTGCGCAAATATTTCGGCACAGACGGTATTCGTGGCAAAGCCAACGAAGGCGCGATGACGGCGGAAACCGCCTTGCGCGTCGGCATGGCGGCTGGCCGTGTCTTTCGTCGCGGTGACCACCGCCATCGTGTCGTGATCGGCAAGGATACGCGCCTGTCGGGCTATATGCTTGAACCCGCGCTCACAGCCGGTTTCACCTCGATGGGCATGGACGTATTCCTTTTTGGCCCGCTGCCGACAACGTATAGGAAGAATAAACGCCCTTTTCACCCAAGTCCAACAGCTTTGGACCGCAGTTGACTCTTTCGACACCCCTGCGATGCAACCCAATCCGGCTGACGGGGAGCCAGCAACGCTGAAAATTTAC
>NZ_JACASN010000097.1:0-1376 GCF_013390985.1 Acinetobacter sp. Swhac1
GAATCGAGCTTTCTAGATCAACGTTATCTGACTGGATAGGTCGCTGCGGTGTAGAACTGGAGCCTCTGGCCAATGCCTTAAAAGAGGTGGTGCTGAAACAGCAGGTGCTGCATGCAGATGAAACACCAGTCACCATTATGCGGATGGGTGATGATGAGAAAAAACCGAAGAAAGGTTATGTCTGGGCCTATGCCACTACACAGTACAATCCAGTTCAGGCGGTGATCTATGACTTTCAAGATAGTCGTTCAGGCCAGCATGCTGAAGAGTTCTTGAAAGGCTGGCAGGGCTATCTGGTCTGTGATGATTACAGTGGTTATAAAGCACGCTTTAAATCAGGCCAGGTCATAGAGGTGGGCTGCATGGCCCATGCACGTCGTAAATTCCATGAACTGCATGTGACCGGGAAAAGTCAGGTCGCTGAACAGGCATTGGTGCTGATTCAGAAACTGTATGCGATAGAAGCAGAACTCAGGAAAAAGACCGATGGTACGGCAGAACAGCGCCGCGAATACCGACAACAGCATAGTCAACCGGTGATGCAACAACTGTATGAATGGCTTAACCAACATCAACTGACTGTGCCATCGAGTTCTCCAACCGCCAAGGCCATCAATTACAGTCTGAAGCGTTGGCCAGCTTTAAGCCGCTATCTGGATGATGGCAATCTACCTATAGATAATAATTGGGTGGAAAACCAGATGCGACCTTGGGCGTTGGGACGTAAGAATTGGCTATTTGCAGGTTCGCTGCGCAGCGGTCAGCGAGCAGCCAATATCATGACATTAATCCAGTCAGCAAAGCTGAATGGGCTGGATCCGTATGCCTATTTAAGTGATGTTCTGAAAAGGTTGCCGAC
This sequence comes from Acinetobacter sp. Swhac1, assembly GCF_013390985.1. Classification (NCBI taxonomy): domain Bacteria; kingdom Pseudomonadati; phylum Pseudomonadota; class Gammaproteobacteria; order Moraxellales; family Moraxellaceae; genus Acinetobacter; species Acinetobacter sp. Swhac1. Next base: position 860 of record NZ_JACASN010000097.1, read on the forward strand.
ACATAAAGTGACCCAAATAGAAGAATTACTGCCACACCGCTGGAAATCCGACCAAAATTAAAAAATAGGCATGGGATTCAGCGGACGCTTACAGTCCATCAACAATTTTATCTTTTCTAGTTGTTCCTATTGCTCGTGCTCTAGGCAAGTCATACCATTTACATTGCCATCCATACCATCGTGTAGAACCTCCCAAAGCACAGTCTTGGTCTAACTTTAGATGGAACTCGACCCCAGCCTGATTAGCAAGCTCTTTAAAAGAACCATATTGACCATAGTGTCTTCTTATTAATGATCTACAAAGCTTTTCAAAATTTACGTCAGCTGCACCAGATAAATTTTCAAATTTACTCCAATCAAGATGAGACATTCTATTATTCTTCCCCAAATTTCTCAGGATTCTCAGGATTCTCAGGATTCTCAGGATTCTCAGGATTCTCAGGATTCTCAGGATTCTCAGGATTCTCAGGATTCTCAGGATTCTCAGGATTCTCAGGATTCTCAGGATTCTCAGGAT
>NZ_JACASN010000098.1:0-1304 GCF_013390985.1 Acinetobacter sp. Swhac1
AATTTTTTTAATGGGTATAATTATGAGTGGTTGTGGATGTAGTAAAGAAACACCATGCGAAGATAAGAAATCTCAACAAGAAAATCATCCATCAATTGCAGAAGCAAACAATTCAAAGAATTGTGATAATACGCTTAGCTGTTGTGGTGAAGAGGAAGAAAAAAAATCTTCATCTCCTTGCTGTAACACTTCAAACAGTTGTGAAGATACCGCTCAATCCTGTTATGGTTCTGATCCCAAAGAAAATTTAAGCACTGAAGATATTTTAAAAGATTCGCACTACATGAGTGAATACTTAGTTCCCAAAATGGATTGTTCTGCGGAAGAACAGATGGTTCGTATGGCGCTATCTTCAATTGATGGTGTTCAAAAACTCATCTTTGATTTACCTAACCGTTCTTTAAAGGTTCTACATAATCAAAAAGATGAAAATATAACCACCAAACTTGAAGCTTTGGGTTTTGGTGCAAAGCTTGTGAAGACTGAAACTTATATAAGCAATCAACAGGCTAAGCAAACAAGTACCTACACCATTCCTAAAATGGATTGCTCTGCTGAAGAGCAAATGGTCCGTATGGCTCTTGCAGATATTGAAGCAGTTAAAGGTCTTACTTTTGATCTTCCCAATCGAAAACTGAAAGTCTTCCATAATGAAGGGATTCAGCAAATTACGGCTAAACTCGAAGGACTGGGTTTTGGGGCGAAACTTGATGAAACACAGCTTTCTTCAGGCGATATACCTAATGAACCTGATCCTGTGAGACAAGCTAAAGTACTTAAACTGTTATTAGGTATTAATGCTCTACTTTTCTTTATAGAATTCATCAGCGGTATTATTGCTGCGTCTACAGGATTGATTGCTGATTCTCTAGATATGTTTGCCGATGCAGCCGTTTATGGTATTGCGCTATATGCCGTCGGAAAAGCTGCGAAATATCAAATAAAAGCAGCCCATTTCGCAGGTTGGATTCAGTTATTACTTGCTGTTATCGTGATTGTTGATGTCATTAGACGATTCATGTTTGGAAGCGAGCCAGAATCAACGCTCATGATTGTTATTGGCCTGCTCGCACTTATAGCTAACGTGACATGCTTATATCTTATTTCTGGTCATCGAGAAGATGGCGCACATATGAAAGCCAGTTGGATTTTCTCGGCGAATGACGTTGTCGTAAATATGGGCGTTATATTTGCCGGTGTACTCGTGGCGTGGACGGGATCAGCTTATCCAGACTTAATCATTGGCATACTGGTTTCTTTATTCGTACTTAATGGTGCCCGAAAAATTTTGGCTTTGAAGTAAG
>NZ_JACASN010000099.1:0-1302 GCF_013390985.1 Acinetobacter sp. Swhac1
AGCTTGGAACGCGGATGGAGAAGAGGAGCAACGCGATCTAGCTATCGCGGCCGCGATCAAGCAGGTGCGACAGACGTCATACTAGATATCAAGCGACTTCTCCTATCCCCTGGGAACACATCAATCTCACCGGAGAATATCGCTGGCCAAAGCCTTAGCGTAGGATTCCGCCCCTTCCCGCAAACGACCCCCACCATACCAACAGCCCAAAACGCGATTTTTCTTTCCATGGTCATGCACTCCCACTTCATCGGAAAAAGGGCGGCCAGTTGGCCGCCCGTTGATCACATCGAGGCACCGTGCCCTTTCGACGCGGTGCGCGCCGGGGCGACGTTCGCCGCCTGCGCGTTGGTGGCCACGCCCCTGCCGTTGGCGTAAGCCACCGTGTAGGTGCGCCCGTCTACGATTTTCTCGCCCTTGGCTTCCAGCTCGGCGAAGGCCGAGCGCGGGTGTTCGACCACGCCCTTGCCGGAAAGCTGGTAGACCGCCTTGCTGTCACTGAACAGCACCTGCCCGGTGAAAGACGCATCTTTGCCGCTGCTGGCCTTGGTGGCCTCGCCGAGCTGGTAGATGCCCTTGGACAGACCGCTTTCCGGCAGCACTTTGAGCGTCGTCCACTCGCCTTTGATGACCTGATCTATCTGGCGGCTGCCGTTGAGCACGCACACCTTGCGCGAACCCTCGGGCATCATCTTGACCCCCGGCGCAGGGGTCGGGTTTTTCCAGCTCGGGGCTTGGTTATTCGCCATTACGTTGTTCTCCTTACGTCAGAAAAGAATACGGCCGCGAACGGCCGCGCCCTCAGTTGCAGCCTTTGCCGGACTGACCGGCCATCGGGTGCCCTTCCCACGTCGGCAGGATGATGTCCTTGGTCACCATGATGTTGAACTCGTAACCCGGACGGATTTCGAGCGTCGGCTGAATATTCATGTTGCGCTGTGCCATCTGCATACCGATCTGGCCCATCTGCTGGCCCAGCGAACCGGCGATGATTTGCGAACTGCTGTAGTTCTCGCCGTTGCTGGCTTGCGGCTGCGAGAGCTGGATACCGGCCGAGAAGACCGACAACAGCAAACCACTGCCGAAGATGCGGGCATAGTGGTTGTTCACCTTGTCGTTGAAACCAGCATAGCCACCCATGTCGGTGCCCGGCATGTTGTCAATCGAGATTGACGGGCACTGTTGCAAATAGGCTGACATGATAAGCTAAATATCTTATTTATTTCGAGATACAGCAGATGAATCCCTTCCATGGTCGGCACTTTCAAGGTGAAATCATTCTTTGGGCTGTTCGTTGGTATT